>JANOGH010000064.1:0-15765 GCA_031414075.1 Betaproteobacteria bacterium
CCCGAAGGGGGTGTCGGTAAAGACGTCCAGGGTGTGGAAGCGGTAGCGGGGCATGGGGCAGTGACAGGTGACAGGTGACAGGTGACAGGTGACAGGCAAATTCTAGTCAATTTGCCGCATGTAGCGCTGCCTTCGCCCTTCACCCCTCACGCATTCACCCTTCACGCGCAGCAACCGCCTCGATTTCGACCAGAATTTCCGGTTTGACGAGTCCGGGAACGACCAGCAGCATCGAAGCCGGGCGCGCGTCGCCGAGGTAGCGCGCGCGCACCGCGACGTAGTCCTTGATGTCTTCCTGACGCACCAGATAGTGGGTAACCTTTACCAGATCTTTCACGCCCATGTCAGCTTCGGCAAGAATGGCCAGTATGTTCTTCCACGCCTGTTCCGCCTGCGCCGCGATGCCTTGCGGATAAGTGCCGTCCGCCAGCAGGCCGGGAGTCCCGGCCGTGAAAACCCATCGCGCCGATGCGGGCGCTTCAACGCCGTCGCTGTAAGTTCCTATCTTCTGCGCCACACCGATGTTGAGCATGCGATTCATCGCGGTCTTCTCCCGAAAACGATCCGGCGACTCTAGCAAAGAAAAACGGCAAGTGTGAGAACACCTGCCGTTTCGATGGTGGCCATCATGTACGGCTGCCGGCTTACAATTCCTTGAGGGGTACCGTAATTACGCCGCTTGCGCCCGCCGTGGCCGGCACCAAGCCCTCTTCTTCATCGACAACCCGCACCTTGCGCACGATCAGCGTGTAGGCAGTCGGAATGACAAACAGCGTGAACAGCGTGCCCATCAGCAGGCCGCCAACGATCACCCAGCCGATGGCGCTTCGAGCCTCGGCGCCTGCGCCTCTGGACAGCGCGAGCGGCAGCGCACCGAGCACCATCGCCGCGGTGGTCATCAGAATCGGTCGCAGCCGCCGTGTCGAGGCCTCCACCACGGCCTCGACTTTCTCCACCCCCTTGGCGCGCAGCTGGTTCGAGAATTCCACGATCAGAATCCCGTGCTTGGTGATCAGTCCCACCAGCATCACGAGGCCAATCTGGCTGTACACGTTCAGGGTGCCGCCGTTGCCGATCTTGGCGTTGATCCACATCGCGAGCACCGCCCCGCTCATCGCCAGCGGCACGGTGAACATGATCACCAAAGGCCCGGCGAAACTTTCGAATTGTGCCGACAGCACCAGGTAGATGAAGATCAACGCCAGCAGTAAAGTGATGGCGAGTTGGGAGCCGGTCTCGCGGAACTCGCGCGACTCGCCGTCCAGGTCGGTCGTCTGGCCCTTGGGTAACTCCTCCTTCACGGCGGCGTCTATGGTGTCGAGCACCTCGCCCAAGGTGTAGCCTTCGGCCACATTGCCGTTGACGATCGCCGCGCGCAGCTTGTTGAAGTGGTTCAACTCCTTGGGCGCCACCGCCTCGTGCACGCTCACCAGGTTGGAAAGCTGTTGCAGTTCGCCTGAGTTGCCACGCACGTAGATGGAAGTCAAGTCGGAGGGCTGGCGCCGCTTGTCGTCCTCGACCTGCACGACGACGTCGTACTGCTTGCCTTCGCGCTTGAACCGGGTAACGTCGCGGCCGCCCATCAACGTCTCCAGCGTGCGTCCGATGGTTTCCATGGACACGCCCAGCGACGAGGCCTTGTCGCGGTCGATGTCGACCCTGAGCTGGGGCTTATTGAGCTTGAGGTCGGTATCCATGCCGGTAATACCGGGGTATTTGGCGAGTTTACCCATGACCTTTGCGACCTTGCCGGCAAGCTCCTCGTAGCTGTTGCCGTAGATGACGTAGTTGATCTTCTTGTCGAGGAAGCTGCCCCCGAGCGACGGCGGGTCCTTGGTGAACGAGATCACACCGGGCAGCCCGCCATACAACTTGGGCGTCAACTCCTTGGTGATCTGCATCTGCGTGCGTTCGCGCTCATTCCAGGGCTTGAGCACCGAGAAGCCAATGCCGAAATTAACCGGGTTGGGCCGCTCCAGACCGGGGGCCACCACCGCAAAGACGGTTGAGATCTCGGGAACCGTTTTCAGGATCTCCTCCACCGTGACCATGTAGCGGTCGGTGTATTGCATGGTCGACCCTTCGGGGGCCACCACGAAGGCCATGAAGATGCCGCGATCTTCCACCGGAGACAGTTCGGACTTGAGCTGCAGCGCAAGCCAGATCCCGGACGCAGCCACCAGCGCGAAAACGATCAATACGACCCAGCGCGCCCGCAAAGTGGCACGGAGCAGCGCGCGATAGCCGTTGTTCATGCCCACGAAGAAGCGCTCGGTGACGTTGAAGATGGCGCTATGCCTCGCCTGGTGTTTAAGCAGCCTGGAGCACATCATGGGCGTCAGTGTCAGCGCCACGAAGCCCGATACCATCACGGCGGCCGCCACGGTCATCGCGAACTCGGTGAATAGCTGCCCGGTCCGGCCGGTCATGAACACCAACGGGGTGAACACAGCCGCCAGCGTCACGGTCATGGCCACCACCGCGAAACCGATCTCCTTGCTCCCTACCAGCGCCGCCTTGTAGGGCGGCATCCCATCTTCGATGTGCCGGTGGATATTTTCCAGAACCACGATGGCGTCGTCCACCACCAGGCCAACCGCCAGCACGATGCCCAGCATGGTCAGGACGTTGATCGAGAAACCGAACAGGTACACGAACAGGAACGATCCGATCAGAGACACCGGAATCGTTACCGCTGGGATCAGCGTGGAGCGCAGGCTGCGCAGGAACAGAAAAATCACCATCACCACCAGAATCAGTGCCTCGACCAGGGTCGTGTAGACCGCACTGATCGAAGCCTCGACGAACAACGACGTGTCCACCGCCAGCCACATGTTCATGCCTTCGGGCAGGCCCGACTTCAGCCGCGGAACAATTGCCTTGACCGCGCGCGCCACCTCGAGTGTATTGGCGGTCGACTGCTTCACCACGCCGAGCGCCAACCCGCCGGTGCCGTTGATGCGGATGATCTTGCGGTTCTCGTACGGGCCCGGCTTCGCGAAGCCCACATCCTTGAGGCGCACGGGATAGCCGTTCACCTCGCGAATGATCATGTCGTTGAACTGCGAAATGCTCTTGAGGTCGGTCTCCGCCAGCACGGTGAACTCGCGGTCGCTGCTTTCGATGCGCCCGCCCGGCGAATCGAGGTTCTGCCTGCGCAGCGCTTCCTCGACATCCTGTGCCGTCAGGCCCTGCGATGCCAGGCGCTCGCGGTCGAGCCACACCCTCATGGCGTACTTGCGTTCGCCCCCGATGATCGCGGTGGCGACCCCCGGCAGCGCCTTGAGCGAATCGACCAGATAGCGGTCCGCGTAGTCGGTCAGTTCCATCGGCGAATGGCGGTCGCTGACCAGCGCAATCCACATGATCGGGAACGCGTCCGCCTCGGTTTTTGCCACCACCGGGTCAAGCGCCGCTTCGGGCAGCAGGTAGGCGACGCGGGCAACGCGGTCGCGCACGTCCGCCGCGGCAGCATCCACTTTACGGCTGGTGACGAATGTCACGGTGACCTGGCTCACCTCTTCGCGGCTCTGCGACTTGATGGTCTTGATGCCTTCGATGCCGGACAGAGCATCCTCGATGGGCACCGTGATCACGCTTTCGACCACCTGCGCAGTGGCCCCCTTGTACACGGTGCGCACCGAGACGGTGGGCGGATCGATGTTGGGGTACTCGCGCACCGAGAGACGCTGAAAGCACATCGTGCCGATCAGCACGATCATCAGGCTCATCACAGTAGCCAGTACCGGGCGCCTGATGGAAAGATCGGAAAGAATCATGGCTCTGCTCCCAAATAGTTGTGTGCTGCGATCAGCTCTTGGCAGGGGCGGCCGCAGCGGGCGCGCCAGACGGAGCTTCCGGCGGCGGACTCATCACCATCACCGGCGCCCCATCGCGCAATTTCATCTGTCCCTCGGTCACGACAATGTCGTTGGGATTCAGCCCTTGGATAATTTCCACCTGACCGGGCTGGCGATTGCCGATGGTGATCTTGGTCAGTAACGCCTTGCCCTCGACGACGCGGAAAACGTAGCTGTCCTGGCCCTGCGGCCAGATCGCCTGCTCGGGCACGAGGATCGCACTCGACCGATTCTCCAGCGTCACCACCACGCGCGCGAACATGCCGGGCTTGAGCTTGTTGGTCTTGTTCGGGATGCGGGCCCGCATCAATATGGTACGTGTCTTCTCGTCAATTGCCGGTTCAACCGCGAAGACGTGACCGCGGAATTCCTCACCTGGGTAGGCATCGAGGCGCAGCGCAATCTCCTGGTTCGGGCGCACCTTGGCCAGGTAAACCTCCGGAATCCGGAAATCCACTTTGATGAAGCTGATATCTGCCAACCGGACAATATCGCTGCCCGCCTTGAGATAGGCGCCGCGGCTGACCTGGCTCAGGCCGAGAATGCCGGAGAAAGGCGCGCGGATGACCGTTTTTGCGGCGCGCGATTCGGCCTCACGCAGTTTTGCCCTGAGACGCGCCGTATTGCCATTCTGAACATCCAGCGCATCCTTGCTGATGAATTTCTGCTCGAACAGTTCCTGGCTCCGGGCAAGCCGCTGCTCCTCTGTCTTGAGGTCGGCTTTGACCCCTGCAACCTGGGCGTCGACTTCCGTGCTGTCCATGGTGACCAGCCGGGCCCCGCCGGCAACCGCCTGGCCTTCCTCGAAATGCAGGCCGGCAATGCTTCCGTCGATCTCGGGACGAATAATGACCGACTGCCTGGCAAGCAGCGATCCGACCGCCGTTACGTCATCGGCAACCTTGCCGATAACGACGGCAACCGCCTTGACCGGAAGTCCCTGCGGCTTGGCGGCAGCAGGTGCCGCAGTCGCAGCTTGGGGCGGGGTACCTGACTTCGCAGCGTCGGCCTTGGGCGCATCGGGTTTCTGGCCGCTGGTGGTATCGTTCTTCGAGCCGCAACCCGCGCCAAGCGCTGCGGTGACCAGGGCGGTCAAAATCGCTACATTACGAATGGTCGGCGTATGCACAACGTCCCTCTGGAATTCGGGTCGGCGGCCTTGCTGGGAACCGCTTCGACTGGTCAAAAAGTTATTGCCAGCGATAAAAATCGTCGCTGGCAGCGGGCCGTTGGCTATGTTGTTACAAGCGCGGCGATCCCGGCGGCGATATTTGCTGACTGGTGAGTCAGTTATATTGTTGAATCATATCCGAGTTTTTCAGTAGCCACCATGAGAATTTCGCTGGATGCACTGCTGGTTCTGGATTCCATTTCCCGCAACGGCAGTTTCGCGGCGGCGGGAGAGGAATTGCACCGCGTCCCCTCGGCCATCACGTACACCATCCACAAGCTGGAGCAGGACCTCGACGTCAAGCTGTTCGATCGCAGCGGCCACCGCGCACGCCTGACCGAGGCTGGCGAAGCCCTGCTGCGCGAAGGACGCCATCTGCTGCGCGCCGCCACTGACCTGGAATGCCGCGTCAGGCGCGTGGCGACCGGCTGGGAGAGCGAGCTGCGCATTGCGGTCGACGACCTGGTGCCAGCGGAGCGCCTGTTCCCGCTGCTGAAGGATTTCTATCGCGCCGGGTCCGGCACACGCCTGCGCTTGACGACGGAAGTGCTGGGCGGCAGCTGGGATGCCCTGAGGAGCGGGCGGGCCGACATGGTGATCGGGGCGCCCGCCGACGCGCCGCCCGAAGGCTTGCTGGCGGTCGAGCCGATGGGGAGCTTCGAATTCGTATTCGTCGTCTCCCCCGACCATCCCCTGGCCGCACTGGACGAACCGTTGTCCGCGCAGGAAATCCTGCAGCATCGCGCCGTGTCCACCGCGGACACGTCCCGCAACCTGCCGCCGCGCACATCGGGATTGCTCGATGGACAGGACGCGCTGGCCGTACCGACCATGCGTGCCAAGGTCGCCGCACAGATCGCCGGGCTGGGCGCGGGTTACCTGCCCCTGCTTTGGGCGGCGCCCCACATCGCCGCGGGGCGGCTGGTGAAAAAGGAAGTCGAGGGATCGAAATCGATGACCAACGTCTACCTGGCGTGGCAGCCACGCCAGGCCGGCAAGGCACTCAAGTGGTTCCTCGAGCGTCTGCGCGACAAGGCGATCCAGCAATACGTTCTGGGCGAGTCCGGGACTTATCCGTCGACCGACGGCTGACTGTTTTATCCCAACTTGCCGCGCCGCGTCGCCGGACAGACGCGGTGCACGGCCAGGGATTCGCGCGCCGATCTTTCCTGTTCGATCTCCGCCCGCACACGTTCCATATTCAGCGCGGCGATGCCATCGAGCAACCGTGCCAACTGGCCGGCCGCTGGCAGACCCGGCTCGAGATACATCCCCAAGCGCCCGCGGAAGATCGCCGTGGCGGTCCCGCTCAGTCCGAACATGTCAAATAGCCCCCGGCTGTCGCCGTGAACCTGCGCGAAAGCAACGCCGGGATGCTTCCCGAGGACATCGTCCGCAAGCACAGAAAATAGTGCCGCGTCGCCGTCGCCTTTGACAAAGCCGATCACCGCCGTGTCGTTGTCGGACAGGAAACGATCGAAACCGGTTTCGTCGAGGACGGCCGGCGCCATAAACGTCAGGAGGGCGCGCCGGTTTCCACGGCTTCCTGCGCCGCGATATCGCGATGCACTTGCGCCATGTCGATCTCCTGCACTTTCCTGATCACGGCTTCCAGGCCCGATGCCGGCAACGCGCCCGGCTGTGAAAACAGGATCACTTTCTCGCGGAACACCATCAGGGTCGGAATCGAGCGGATCTCGAAGTGTCCGGCCAGTTCGGGCTCCTCCTCGGTATTCACCTTGGCGAACACCACGCCCTCGTGCTGCTCGGAAGTCGCTTCGAATACCGGCGCGAAGCCGCGGCAGGGGCCGCACCACGGCGCCCAGAAATCCACGATGACCGTATCGTTGCCGGTCACCACCTGCTCAAAATTATCCTTGGTCAATACGACTGTCGCCATCACCGGGCTCTCCTTGGCAGCCCTTCCATCCGTTGAATATTCTCACTATGTAATGGCTTGGTCGGAAAGATCAACCCCGCCATGCCTCTTCGGCGGGCGCGAAGCGGCCGAAATGCAGCAGGATCGCCGGCAGTACCAGCAGATTGAGCAGGGTCGAGGTGGCCAGCCCGCCGACAATGATGGTGGCCATCGGCCCTTCGATCTCCCGTCCGGGCTCGCCGCTGCCGAGTGCGAGCGGCATCAGCCCCAGCGCGGTAACCAGCGCCGTCATCAATATCGATGGCAGGCGCTCACCGGCGCCACGCAGTGCCGTATCCGCGTTCCACGGCAGCCGCTCCACTTCCACCAGGTGCTGGTAGTGCGATACCAGCATGATCGAATTGCGCAGCGTGATGCCGAACAGCGTGACGAAGCCGACCAGCGACCCGAGCGACATCCACCCGCCGCTGGCGAACACCGCGATCACGCCGCCGATCAGCGCGAACGGCAGGTTCACAAAGGTGATCAGCAGATTGCGCAGATTGTTGAAGGCGATATAGAGCAATAGGAAGATGCCGACGCCAGCGAGTGCCGAATGCAGCAGCAGATCGGACCGCGCCTGCGCCTGGGCCTGCGCCGTGCCGGCATAGGCGACGAAGTTGCCCTCCGACAACTTCACTTGCGCGCCGATATGGGCGCGGGCGGCGCGCTCGAACTGCTCGATGTCACGGCCCTCGACGCTGGCCGTCACGGTCTGGATGCGACGTCCGCCGGCATGCAATATCTTGTAGCGCCCGCCGGTAATCCCGATGTCCGCAATGTCGCCCAGCCTGATGAGCCTGCCGTCGGGATTGCGCAGCGGCAGCGCGGACACTTCGTTGATCCGGTTGCGGTGCGCCGGATCCAGCACGACCACCAGATCGATGACCTGGTTGCCGTGGAAGATTTGCGCCGCCCGCGCGCCTTCATATGCCGTCTGTACTGCCTCCAGCACGGCCCGCGGTTGCAGGCCGAGCGCCGCGGCGCGCTCATGGCGCAGACGTATCGACAGCTGCGGCGCGCCCGGCTGTGCCTGAATCTGCACGTCGCGCGCCCCCGGTACCTCGGCGAGTTCCGCGGCAATCGCCAACGCGTCGCGGTCCAGCAGGTCGAGCGATGATCCATGGAGATTCACGACGAACGGCGCGGCATAGCCGGTGATGGTTTCTTCGATGCGCTCGGTGAGGAAGGTGTTGACCGCGAAGGTCACGCCTGGAAAGGCACCGCCGCGCTGCCCCGAGAGCGTTTCCCGGATCTCGTGCAGGATGCGCACCTGTTCCTTGCCCGGCAGCGCGCCAATCTCGACTTCGAACTCGCTGTAATGCGTGCCGAATGTATCGGCGCCGTTCTTCGAACGGCCGACCCATTGCGCCACGGACCGGACACCTTTGATCGAACCGATGGCCTGCGAAACTTTCTGGCCGATGCGCAGGGATTCCGCTTCCGACGTTCCCGGCACCGCTGACATGTGCAGGATGTAGTGGCCCTCGCGCAGCGCCGGAATGAATTGCCCGGCGAACAGCGGCAACAAGCCGATGCCGAACGCAATGACGATGCCGGTCACACTGATCACGCGTCCCGGATAACGCTCGATGCGGCCGAGTAACGACAGATATTTCGGTTTGAGCCAGCGCACGAATGGCGGATCCTCGGTCCTGAGTTCCGCTCGCGAGAGCAGCAGGTAACACAACGCCGGCGTCAGCGTGACGGCGATCACCAGCGAAGCGAGGATCGCGAGGATGTAGGCAAGCCCGAGCGGAGCGAACAGTTTGCCGGCGACGCCGCCCAGAGTCAGCAACGGCACGAATACCAGGGCGACGATGAAGGTCGCATAGACCACGGAGCTGCGCACCTCCACGGAGGCAGCGAGCACGACTTCCCATACCGGTTGCGGCCGCGGCGCAGCGCGGTTCAGCCGCAGGCGCCGGAAAATGTTCTCGGTGTCGATGATCGCATCGTCCACGACTTCACCCAGCGCGATCGCCAGCCCGCCCATCACCATGATGTTAAGCGTTACATTGAAATAGTCGAGAATCAGGACCGCGGCCAGCAGCGAGACGGGTATTGCCGTGGCGCAGACGAATGCGGTGCGTGCGTTGAACAGGAACAGGAACAGAACGACGACCACGAGTAGCGAACCGATGAGGATGTCGCGTTGCACATTGCGCACGGCGGTTTCAATGAAGTTCGCCGGACGGAACAGCTGCGGATGCAGTTTGACGCCTTCCTTTTCCAGCAGCGGTTTGAGTTCAGCCACTGCGGCTTCCAGATCCTGCGTGACCGCATGCGTATTCGACCCAAGCTGGCCCTGCACCATCATGAACACACCGGGCGTGCCGTCGATTGCAGCGGCACCGATCGATGGCGCAGCGCCCTCCACGACTTTCGCCAGATCCCCGATGCGCACCGCCCGGCCTTCCCGATAGGCGAGCACGGAACGCGCGACGTCCGCGACGGCGCCCGGTTGCACATCGACCTGCAGCAGGATGTGCTGGTTCGGCGTTTTCACAAAACCGGCGCCGGCCACGCCGCTCGCCCGACGCGCCGCGCCGACCACGTCTTCCAGCGCCACGCCGTAGCGATGCAGCTTTTCCGGATCGACCTGGACCTGCCATTGGCGCACGTCCCCGCCGAACACGTTTACTTCCGCCACGCCGCGCACCGCCAGCAGGTGCGGTCGCATCGTCCAGTCCACCAGCGTGCGCAGTTCCATGAGGCTGCGCTTCTCGGACGTGATGCCGATACCGAGGACGGTGCTGGCCGATGAAGTGAGCGGCGTCATTGCCGGCACGATGCCCTTTGGCAGTTGCGCCGGCAGTGAGGCCAGACGCTCGCTCACCACTTGCCGGTTGCGGTAGCTGTCCGATCCATCGTGAAAGAACACGTGCACGACGGACAAACCGGGAATCGACTGCGAGCGCAGGCTCTCGAGTCCGGACACGCCGGACAACGCGTTCTCGATCGGCTGGGATACCTGGGTTTCGACCAGTTCCGCGGACAGTCCCGGAGCCTCGGTCTGAATCACGACCTGGCTCGGCGAAAATTCCGGGAACACATCCAGGTGTGCGCGCGACAGCGTGAACAGCCCATAGACGACGATCGTCAGCGCCAGCGTGACGATCACGCCGGGATAGCGGATGGACTGACGGACGATGAATGAGATCACGACAACGTGAATCGATCAGCCGCCAAGACGCCAAGAGCGCCAAGGAAAGACAAGGGCAAGAAAAAGCAGATAAGTGTTAAAAGCGTGCGCGGTGGCCATTTGATTAATGCACCAGGTTTTAACTCCCGCACTTTGTTTCCCTGCTCTTGTTCTTCCTTGGCGCTCTTGGCGTCTTGGCGGCTAAAGTTCTTCAATCTTCATTCTCGTTTCGGATTTGATACTTGAGTTCCTCGGAGAGCAGCAACTGCGCGCCGCTCACGACGACTTCGTCACCAGAGTCGAAGCCCGCGCTGTTGAACCAGCCGCCTTGCATTTCGTCCGTGGTGGAAACTTCGTGGCGCGCGAAGGTCTGCTCGTCGTCCTTCACATAGGCCCAGGCCTTGCCGGCATGCCAGACCACCGCTGCCGATGGCACGATCACGCCGCTCATCGCAGCGCCGTCCATGGTGATGCGGGCGGTGACCCGCATGCCGGTGCGGAAGCTGCCGCCGTTCACCAGGTAGAAATAGGTCTCGCCGGGAAACGCCGGATCGATCTGCGGCGAATCGGCAACGAAGCCGGCAGGTTGCAGATTCTCTCGCGCCATCGCCGGTGCAACCGCAACCTTGCCGCGCACGGTTGCGCGAGGAGACTCGTAGGGAAAGACGAGCTGGACCAGAAATGTCGATTGTTGCAACAGCGACCGCATCGCCTGCGAATCGGGATTGGTCGCCCAGCCGGTTATGCTTTCACCCCACGAGCCGCGAATCGCATCGCGGAGGCTCGCCGCGGCCTGATCTGCGGCCGCCTGCCGCGCCTGTTCCGCGCGATAACGCCCTTCAGCAGACTTCAACGCCTGCTCCGACACATTGCGGTCGTCGCGAAACAGCATCTTCATGCGCCGATACTCGGATTGCGCTGCGGCGAGCGTCGCCTGCGCAGCCTTCGATTCGGCAATCGCGGCGAGGTAACGGCCGCGCAATTCCGCGAGCGGCTGCAAGTTCGCGACCATGCCATAGACTTCGAATGCGGCTTCCCGCTTGGCGGACTGCAGGGCGTGCACGGCCATGCCTGCGGCTTCCTGGCTTTGCGCAGACAGGCGCACGACCGGACGCCCGTCGTCGACTCGCGCGCTCGAGGCGGCCTTGATCTGCTCGTCGCGCTTTTCGGCCTGGGTGCCCAATTCGTCGCGCGAGTAGTAAATGAGGGCCCAGGACAACAGCGTGATGACCCCTGCCATCACCGCGATGATCGCGTGTGCCGGGCGCAAATTCATGGCTTCGACGCCAGGATCATGGCTTGCTTGCCTGGGATCATTGGTTACCTTGCATCATTGGTTACGGTGGCGGAGCGCGAATCGCCGACATCGGGCAGCACGTCGAAATCGCCAAGCAGCGGACGCTGCACCGCGTCCTCCAGATGTGCAAGAGCCTCTCGCCCATCGACCAGTGCGGACTGAAGCAACGTTTCCGAAGCCAGCGTAGCGATGCGCGCGGCAACACGCTGCATCCGGTCGGCGGCACCGGTGTCGAACTGCCGGTTGACCCGGGATTCCTGCTCCTGCTGGTCGCGCAATTGTTGCTCGGCGGCCGCAATGCCCTCGCGCGCCATCCGGTATTGCGCGCCGGCGCGCTCGGCGAGCGAGATGACTTCGGCCTGGGTCGCCTCGAATTGTTCCGCTGCCAGTTCGCGCCGCGCCTGTGCCTCCCGGATCGAAGCACGCGCCCGCGCTGCCGGCGGCAGTGAAATGCCGACTGCAAGCGACCAAATGTTGTCCCCCTGATCCCATGTGTAACCGGGTCCCAGGGTAATGTCGGGATTCTGCGCGGCCACGGCTACCTTGACCCCGGCATCGGCTGCGGCGAATTCCAGCAGCTTGCGATGCACATCGAGACGATTGCGCAACGCCATACGCCGCAGCGTCGCGGCATCCAGGTCCGTCTGTGGCGACACGTCCGCATCGAATATCAGGTTCATGCGTTCGAGCACTTCCAGCGAAAGACCGAGTGCCGCCGCAAGTTCGCCCCGCATGCGCTGCTGCCTGGCCAGTTCCCGGCTGCGCAGCAGTTCAAGCTGCGAATAGGCGACGCGTTCTGCGCCGAGGTCGCGCGCCGACAACATGCCCGCTTCCACGCGACGCTTGACCAGGCTGAGCATGTCCTTGCGCGCCGCAAGCTGCGCGTCGAGCAATTGAAGCGCGTCGCGGTTCGCCTGCAGTTCCAGGTATCGGTCGCGCACGCGGCTGCGCACCGTCCACGCCGCAATGGCAACGTCGAGATCGGCGGCATCGGCCAGGAATGCACTGCGTTCGGTAAGCGCGGCGCGCTTGCCCTGCGCGACCAGCGGGATTTCCAGTTCCAGCCCAAGCGTCCATGGTCCGCTGTTAGTGGGAAGGACCTCGCTGTTATACGCGGGTTTCAACCTTCCCGACCAGGACTGCGTTTGCGCTGCGGAGCCCAACTCCGCCTGTGCGATTCCCACTCGCGCGCGTGCAGTGCGAATATCCGCATGGAAATACAAGGCGACCAGAGTCAGTTCCTTCAGGCCCCATTGCTGCGGCGGCCAGGCGTCCGACGCATAACCGTTCGCCGTCACAAACCGCTTCACGCCATCGCCATCCCCGGAGCGCGCGATGAATGCGGCAGCCGTCGCCTCCGGTTCGAGTGGCCTCGGTGAATAGGGGACCGTCGAACAGGCCGCAATCGCAATTACCGTCGCCAGGCAGGGAACAAATGGCAGGTAACGGGAAGCCATCACACCGCTCAGTGCAGTTTGATGTGAGGCTCGGTGCGCCGCGTAATGATGCGCGCCAGGGTGTCGAGGAAGACCTTGGTGAAACCGTGCAGCGCGAGCTCGTGCATCTTGTACAGCGAAATGTACATCATCTTGGCGAAAAGGCCTTCGATCATGACGCTGCCGCGCGTGATGGCGCCCATCAGGCTGCCGACGGTGCTGAATTTTCCCAGCGAGATCAGCGATCCGAAATCGCGATACGCGTAGGGGCGCAGCGGTTCGCCGCGCAGGTGCCGCGGCAGCATCCTGCTCAGATGCGAAGCCTGCTGATGCGCAGCCTGGGCGCGCGGCGGCACCGGATTTTTCCTTCCCGGCCAGGGGCAGCTTGCGCAGTCGCCGAACGCAAAGATGTTCGGATCGCGCGTCGTTTGCAGGTTTTCCGAGACCACGAGCTGGTTGATGCGGTTGGTCTCCAGTGCGCCGATGTCCTTGAGGAAATCGGGCGCCTTGATGCCTGCCGCCCACACCACCAATTCCGCGGGGATGTCCCGGCCGGTCGCCGTTTTCACGCCACGGGGCGACACCTCGGTGACGCGCTCGCCGGTGAGCACTTCGACGTTGAGTTTCTTCAGAAGGCCGAGTACCGCAGTCGATAAACGCGCCGAAAGCGCCGGCAGGATTTTGGGCGCAGCTTCCACGATGGTGATCTTGATGTCCCGCTCGGGGTTGATGCGGTCCAGTCCGAAAGACAGAAATTCGCGGATGGTGTTGTGCAGTTCCGCCGCAAGTTCGACGCCGGTGGCCCCGGCACCGATGATGGCGATATGCAGTTGCCCGGACTCGAGTTGACCCTGTTGCGCGTTCGCACGCAGGCACGCATTGAGCAAGCGCGAATGAAACAACGCCGCCTGCTGGGGATTGTCCAGCGAGATCGCATGTTCGGCCGCGCCCGGCGTGCCAAAGTCGTTGGTGGTGCTGCCGACGGCAAGAGCCAGGGTGTCGTATGCAACCTCGCGGGCGGACAGAACTTCGCGACCGGCTTCGTCGAACGTTGGCGCGAGATGGATTTCCCGGGTGTCGCGGTCGAGGCCATCCATGCGGCCGAGCCGGAACTGGAAATGATGCCAGCGCGCCTGATACAGATAGTCAAGCTCGTGATCGTTCAGGTCCATGCTGCCGGCGGCCACCTGATGCAGGAGGGGTTTCCACAGATGGGTGCGCGAGCGATCGACCAGTGTGATCAGCGCGTTTCTGCGTCTGCCCAGCGTTCTGCCGAGGTGCGTGGCCAGTTCGAGACCACCGGCTCCACCGCCGACGATGACGATCTTATGCAGTTTGCGGTTTGATTCTTGTTCGCTCGCCATCGCGAGCTGATCAGGCAGCTGCAATACGCTGCGCCGGCTCCCGCATGGTGATCAACCCCTTCAGTGCCGCGCGATTGACCGCCGAGAGTACCGCCCGCAAAGTTGCAGTAACGATATTGCCGTGCATCCCGACCCCATACAGAGTCTGGTCGCGGCCGATGCGGATCTGCACATACGCCACGGCGGTCGCATCCTCGCCGCTGCCCACGGCGTGCTCGTGATAGTTCATGACGTGCACCTCGACGCCGCAACCTGCGCATAAGGCCCGCACGAAGGCATCCACCGGGCCATTGCCTTTGCCCGCGATGGCAATCTCGCGCCCGTTGAATTTCAGTCGCGCAGAAATATTCTCCACTTCACCGTGGCCGGCTTCGTGCGTGATGCGGTGCTCGACGTAGGCAAGAGGGCGCTCGCTTTCCAGATATTCGCGATCGAAGGCAGCCTTGATCGCGATCGAGGAAAGTTCCTTGCCGCTCGCGTCCGTGATGGCCTGGATCACCTGGCTGAACTCGATCTGCAGCAGGCGCGGTAGCGACAATCCGAAATCGCGTTCGAGCAGGTAGGCGATCCCGCCCTTGCCCGACTGGCTGTTGACGCGAATGACCGTTTCGTAGGCGCGGCCGAGGTCGGCCGGATCGATCGGCAGATACGGTACTTCCCAGAGATCGGTGGCCTTGCGTGCCGCAAGGCCTTTTTTGATCGCGTCCTGATGCGAACCGGAAAAAGCCGTGAAGACCAGTTCGCCGCCGTAGGGATGGCGCGGATGCACCGGCAGCTGGTTGCAGTGCTCGACTGCGCGGATCACGGCATTGATGTCGGAGAAATCGAGTCCGGAATCGACGCCCTGGGTATAGAGATTGAGCGCGAGCGTAACGAGGTCCACGTTGCCGGTGCGCTCGCCATTGCCAAACAGGCAACCTTCGATGCGATCGGCGCCGGCCATGACGGCGAGCTCGGCGGCGGCCACCGCGCAGCCGCGGTCGTTATGCGGATGCACCGACAACACGATGCTGTCGCGATTGGCGATGTGGCGGCCGAACCACTCGATCTGGTCGGCGTAAACGTTGGGGGTGGCCATCTCCACCGTAGCCGGCAAATTCAGAATGACCGGCCGCTGTGGCGTCGGTTGCCATACGGCGTTGACCGCATCGCAGATCTCGACGGCGAAATCCAGTTCGGTGCCGGTAAAGCTCTCGGGTGAATACTGGAAGACCCAGTCGGTCCCGGGATATTCCTTTGCGCAATCGCGCACCGCCTTCGCACCTTCGACGGCGATGGCGACGATGCCCGGCTGGTCGAGCCCGAACACCACGCGCCGCTGCACCGTGGACGTGGAGTTGTACAAATGCATGATGGCGCGCTTCACGCCGCGCAGCGATTCGAAGGTGCGACGGATCAGCGGTTCGCGCGCCTGGGTCAGCACCTGCACCGTGACGTCGTCCGGGATCAGCTTCTCATCGATGAGCTTGCGCACAAAATCGAAATCGGTCTGCGATGCGGCGGGGAACCCGATCTCGATTTCCTTGAATCCGGTCTTCAGCAGCAGCTTGAACATGCGCAGTTTGCGCTCCGCA
>JANOGH010000065.1:0-2305 GCA_031414075.1 Betaproteobacteria bacterium
TATCTTTCGTGCAATCCCCCCGAAACGGGTCTGCAATGGCACCATGAAGCCCGCACTCCTTCTGACCCTGTTCCTGTTGTCGTCTCTTGCGGCCGCAGCGGATGGGCAACCCCTGGAATTGCACCACGAGCTGTTGTTGCCTGCGGGCGTCCCGGACAAAGTCGTGGCGCTGACGCTGGATGCCTGCGGGGGCGGCTTCGACGCGGATCTTGCAAACTTTCTGATCGAGCATCGCATTCAGACAACCATCTTCGCGACCCGCAGATGGATCCGGCGCAATCCAGACGGGCTCGCCATCCTGAAGGCGCATGCCGATCTGTTCGACATCGAGGACCATGGTGCCAACCATCTCCCGGCCGTCATCGGCGTCGACCGGAGCGTGTATGGTCTGGCCGGTGTCGCCGACCTCAAGCAACTCAAGCGCGAGGTGTCCGGCGGCGCCGATGCCGTGAAAGCGGCTACCGGCATTGCGCCGCACTGGTATCGGGGTGCGACCGGGGAATACGATCCGGAGGCGCTCAAGACCATCGAGGCAATGGGATACAAGGTCGCCGGTTTCTCGGTCAACGCCGACAACGGCGCCACGCTGGAGAAGAAACATATCGTCGGGCGGCTGAAGAAAGTCAGGAGCGGGGACATCATCATTGCTCACCTGAACAAGCCCGAATCGGACACCGGCAAAGGCTTGGCGGAAGGATTGCAACTGCTTCTCGATCAAGACTTCCGTTTCGTCAAGCTCAACGACGCCGAAGTGCGCCCGCTGCAGAAACGCAACTGATCGCGGCGTTACTTTGCGTGACAAAATCCTGTGCACCGCGGGTCAACGCCAGGATCATACTAACGTTGAGTTCCGTAACGCCCACGCCATCACGGCGGAAGGAGCGTTGAACCGGCAAATAATGGAGGAGGGCAGGCCATGAGCAAGCTTTCCAGCGTTTTCGCAGTGACCAGACTATTCGCAGCGACCCTATTTGCAGCGGCCTTGGCGGCGTCGTTTTCGCTGTGGTCGGTTGTTGCGCCCGCGGCAGACGAAGTTCTCGAACCCGGAGACGTGACATCCGCACAGCAGACTGCTGCTTCATCCGTGTCGTCGCCCTGGCCGGTGCAGGTGATCGAGAACGGCCGCACTTTCCTGATTTATCAGCCACAGATCGACAAATGGGAAACCAACCGGCTCGAAGGCCGCTCCGCGGTCTCGGTACGCAACGAGGCCGGCGGTCAGTAGAACTTCGGCGTGATCACTTTCTCCGCCCGTACCGATCTCGACCCAGGCAGCCGCACGGTGACGGTGCGCGACGCGGTGGTCAGCAAGGCCGACTTTCCG
Organism: Betaproteobacteria bacterium; assembly: GCA_031414075.1. Lineage (GTDB taxonomy): Bacteria > Pseudomonadota > Gammaproteobacteria > Burkholderiales > JACQAP01 > JACQAP01. The sequence goes on from JANOGH010000065.1 coordinate 1,325, forward strand.
ACCGTGACCACTGGCGTTGACGACTATCTGTCGGTATTGGGGCCACATTTCGCGGCGCAATCCTGGCGGGTCGCGCAGGACAGGCTGCAGTCCGACATGGAAATCGACAGGCTTGCCCAGCAGTCGTCGAGGCAGCCGCTCAGGAACGATCCGCCGCGCATCCTGTACAGCGAACGCCCTGCGGTGCTGGTTCCGATTGACGGCAACCCGGTGCTGCGCCCGGTCGCCGATACCGGACTCATGCGCGTAACCAATACCCGCGCCCTGATCCTGCGGGACAAGGCGACGTCACGCTATTTCCTGTTCGTGTCCGACCGCTGGATGGAGGCGCAGAGCCTGGAGAGTCCGTGGCTGGTGACCACGAATCCGTCCGCGCAACTGGATCGAGCCAAACAACTTGCCACGCAGCAGGACCAGGTCGACCTGCTGGACGCGGAGGCCGAGGAGGGTGCCGTGATGCCCGCTTCCGTGACTGTTTTTGTCAGCACGACGCCGACCGAATTGCTGCAGACAGACGGTCCTGCGCAATACTCGCCCATTGAGCATACGCAATTGCTCTACGTGACCAATACGCCCAACAAGTTGTTTCTCGACCTGAGGACGCAGAACCATTACGCGCTGATCTCCGGCCGCTGGTATCGCGCGACCACGCTGGCACAGGGCCCGTGGATTTACGTGCCGGCCGCAAGCCTTCCCGCCGATTTCGCCATGATTCCCGCCGAGCATCCGACCGAGAGCGTGCGCGCCGCCGTGCCGGGCACGCCGCAGGCGCGGGAAGCGGTGATCGCGAATTCCGTGCCGCAGGTGGCAACGGTGGCGCGCAGCGCGGCGCATCTGCAAATTACCTACGACGGCGACCCGGTGTTCCAGCCGATCGAAGGCACGGTCCTGCAAAACGCGGTCAACGCGCCCGTGCCCGTGATTCGTGTCAGCGAAACGTCCTTCTACGCGCTCGATAATGGCATCTGGTTCGTCGCCTCT
>JANOGH010000066.1:0-3509 GCA_031414075.1 Betaproteobacteria bacterium
GCCCGGTCGCGATCCCCGAGCCCGACGTGAACCGGGTAGGTGCTGGTGGGCGGAACCGGGCCTGTTTGCGACATCTTCTTGAGTGTATCCAGGATTTCGCGCGCCTGAGCAGTTTGTCCCAACACACCGTGCCCCCAGCCGAGCTGTCCCATCATGTACGGGTCGCCGGGGTTGAGTTCGACGAGCTTCCTGGCGACTTGAATTGCCTCAGGACTCTTCTGCAGGGCGAGGGCGTACTGCAAACATGAAAGGGCAAACGGGAAACCCGGATCCAGCTCCAGCGTCTTCCTGCACGCGCGCTCCGCTGCGGGGAAATCGCGCCGGTAATACGCGGCCCAGCCGATTTCCGCGTTGGCAAGCAGAAACAAGGGATCGAGCTCGTTGGCCCGCATGATCCGGGCAAGCGCTTTCTCCTGATTTCCCATCGCCTTGAAATAGATGCCGTACCACAGATGCGCGAGTGCATAGCTCGGGCTCAGTTCGATCGCGCGCTCGTAGGACTGTTTCGCCCCCGCCCAATTCCATTCGAACAAGAAGCGAACAAGGCCGAGAGATGCGTGGGCCTCGGCCAGGTTCTCATCCAGCGCCAGTGCCTTTTCCGCGGCTGCCTTGGCCTTCGGGAAAGTTTCGTTCGGGGGAAGAAAAGAGAACCAACCGAGCCAGACATAGGCATCGGCCAGCCCCGCCCAGGATCGTGCGTCGTTCGGCGATCTGGCGAGCGCTTGCTCGAAGTATTCGATCGACTTCTTCAGGCCCTCGAGGGTTGTCTTGCTCCAGTGAAATCTTCCCTTGAGGTACAGGTTGTATGTCTCGGCGTCTTTGCTGCGAGCCGCCCCGATTGCGGCATTGCCCGGTTCGACCAGCCGGACGTGCAAGGCATCGACGACACGACCGGATATTTCACTCTGAGTCGCGAATACGTCCTTCAACTGCCGGTCGTAGTCCGCAGACCAGAGATGCCCCTGACTGGCGACGTCGATGAGTTGCAATGTAATGCGCATCTTGTCCCCGGATTTGCGGATGCTGCCTTCCAGGATCGTGTTCACATTCAGGTCCCGTCCGATGTCCGCGATGCCTTTGGCCTTGCCCTTGTACTGCATGATCGAGGTGCGCGCGATGACGTCGAGCCCGCCGACCCGGGAAAGACGTGAAATCAACTCCTCCGTCATCCCGTCCGCGAAGTACTCGTCTTCCGGGTTCGGGCTGATATTGGCGAGCGGCAGGACGGCGAGGCGCGGTTTTCCGGAGACCTGTTGCGCGTGCGAGATCGCGTTCGCGGCAGAACCTTCTGCGGCGGGGCGTTGCGCCTTCCAAACAAGGCCGGCTGCTACAAGCACTGCGAACAAGGCGGCAACGCCAACCATAAGAAAGCGGCGATTGCCTCCCTGGGCGGCGCGGGATTGGCCGGGCGAGGTGTCAAGCAATACCCGATACGCCCGCACCGGCTTGGCGATGTTCTTCACCTGCTGCTCGCCGATGAACTTGAACTGCAGGCTCAGCTTGCCCTCGACTTGGTCAAACGCGGTACCGGAGATACAGATTCCTCCAGACTCAGCCAGCGTCTGCAACCGGGCGGCGACATTCACGCCGTCCCCATAAATGGTCCCATCCTCCTGCCCGATCACGTCGCCCAGGTTGATGCCGATGCGGAACTGCATACGCCGGTGCTCGGCCAACTGGGCATTGCGCTTGGCGAGTTCGTGCTGAATTTCGTCGGCGCAGTCCACCGCTTCGACAGCGCTGGGGAATTCCGCGAGGACGCTGTCGCCGGCCGGGTCGATCAAGCGCCCGCCGTGGGCGTCGATGCGCTCGCGGAATAGCGCGCGTGCGTCATTGAGCGAGCGCAGGGTGGCCGCTTCGTCGTCGGCCATGAGCCGCGAATAGCCGGCGGCGTCGGCGGCGAGGATGGCGGCGAGCTTGCGGTGGGTGGTCATCAGTTACGGGAATTGTTGAAACAAGAACATCTGCGCTTCGAGATTCACTTCAAGCCTGCCTTGTACGGCTATTTCTCCAGCCCGATCTTTTTCAACAGCGCCTTGAACCTCGGCTCCGCGCGCAAACTGTCGAGAAATTGCCAGTGTCTGGCCCAGACTAATATGAACATTCCGGAACGTTCCTCGTAGATCTTTTCCAACCAATACATTGCCTGACCCTTGTCTCCCAAGCCCAAGTAGACCAGTGCAAAGTCCGAAGGGGCGACCGGTTCCAGCTTTGCTTTCTGTTTGAGCGTCTCGAGTATCTTGCGCGCTTCGTCCTTTTTCCCGGCCACACCGTAAGCCCATCCGAGGGAGGCTAAGGAGAACGGACTACCCTCGGAGGCCTTCACCTGGTTCTGCATCGCTTCGATGGACTTCTCGTACATCCCTTTGTAGGCGTAAATATCTCCCAGAGCACCGTGGGCCCTGCCCGCACCGGGCTCCATCTGAAGCGCTTTCTGAAATTGTTCAATAGCCGCGTCATACTGTCTTGCGAAGTACATGACCCAACCGAGATCCAAGGGATAAAAGGCAGACAGCGGATCAAGTTCCACCGCACGTTTCAACTCAGCTATCGCTTCCTCATGCCGTCCCATCGGCGACAGATACAGAGTGCCGTACCCATCGTGAGCCATCGCGGAGTTGGAATTAAGAGAAAGTGATCGTTGATACAGACTTTCCACCCGCGGCCAATCCCAGTCGAAGACGGTCATATCCCCTAAAGCTGCAAGAGCATGTGCATTGGTGCTATCGAGCTCTACGGCTTTAAGCGCCATCGCCTTGGCTTTTGTGAAGGCCTCTTTCTCGGGTAGAAATCCGTACCATCCCTGCATTTCACGTGCGTAGGCCAACCAGGCAAAGGCTTCCGCATAGCCCGGGTCTTTCTTTATCGCTTGTTCGTAGGATTCGATGCTTTTCGCTAGCCCTTCCTTGGTCTGCTTGTTGAAGTGGTAAAGTCCTTTCAAATACAACTCATGGGCCTCGGGATTGTCGGTCCTTTTCTTCTCGATCTGTTGCTGCTCGGCGGGGTCCAACTTGATCTTCAGCGCCGCGGCTACGCTCTTGGCGATCTCGCTCTGGATGGCAAACACGCCCTTCAATTCGCGGTCGTAGTCTTGCGTCCACAGGTGGGCCTGATTCGCTACATCGATCAACTGCGCGGTAACCCGTATGTGATTCTCGGCCTTGCGCACGCTCCCCTCCAATACCGCCCCCACCCTCAATTCCCGGCCGATTTCATCGATCTTTTTGTCCTTGCCTTTGTAGGTCATGACCGAGGTTCGCGCGATCACCTCCAGGCCATGGATCTTGGAAAGTTGAGAGATCATCTCCTCGGTGATCCCATCGGCGAAGTATTCGTTTTCGGGGTCGGCGCTCAAGTTGGCAAACGGCAGGACCGCGACACGGTGCATACCAACGCGCGCCGGGGGTGAAGAAGGCCGCTGAAGAGTGTAGACACCAATGCCTGCGCCGACGACCAGCAGCGTTGCGACAAACATCACTGCAACCTTGCGCGCCGGTTTAGAGAAGGGT
>JANOGH010000067.1:0-5492 GCA_031414075.1 Betaproteobacteria bacterium
GAGATCTCCTTGAGCACGGATTTGAGCCGTTCCTCGAATTCTCCCCGGTACTTGGTACCGGCCAGCAGTGCGGCCATGTCGAGGCTCAATACGCGCTTGCCCTTCAGCGTCTCTGGCACCTCTTCGTTGATAATGCGCTGAGCCAGGCCTTCCACGATCGCGGTCTTGCCTACGCCGGGTTCGCCGATGAGCACCGGATTGTTCTTGGTTCGGCGCTGCAGGATCTGAATAACGCGGCGGATCTCGTCGTCGCGGCCGATCACGGGATCGAGTTTGCCAAGGCGCGCGCGCTCGGTCAGGTCGAGGGTATATTTCTCCAGCGCTTCGCGCTGTCCCTCGGCTTCCTGGCTTTGCACGCCCTGGCCGCCCCGCACGGCCTCGATGGCCTGCTCGAGCGCTTTCTTGGTGGCGCCATGACTCCTGAGCAGGTTACCGACCTCGCCCTTATCCTGCGCCAACGCGAGAAGGAAAAGCTCGGATGCGATGAACTGATCGCCGCGTTTCTGGGCTTCCTTGTCAGTCACATTCAGCAGATTGCCCAGCTCACGGGATACACTGACTTCGCCCCCTTGCCCCTCCACTTTCGGCAGACGACCGATGGCAGCGCGCAGAGCGTCCTGCAAAGGTCCCACATTGGTGGCGGCGCGCGCGAGAAGCGAGGATGTTCCGCCGTCATCCTGCTCCAGCAGAGTCAGGAGCAGGTGTTGTGGTTCGATATAGGGATTGTCCTGACCGACCGCCATGCTCTGAGCATCGGCAAAGGCCTGCTGGAACCGGGTGGTAAATTTATCGAAACGCATCTTGGGTCCTTGAAAGGGGTCGATATAAGTGATTGCCGTCTAGATTGGGCGCCTTGCGGCGGATTTCAACACGCGATCGATGACTTGGGCGTGCGCCCATCGGCATTGCCGTGCAGCCGGAAAACTGGCAGATTGAGCCTTCCTCATTCCCTCTCAATAACATGCTCCTATCCAGACCTTGCCTAACGATGCTGCTGGCCACCTTGCCGCTGATGGCCCACGCGGATCAGACGACGGAAGCCCGCACACTGGCCTCTCAGATGATCCAGCAGCTCGGCGCCGCGCTGAAGAAAGAACTCGCCGCAAACGGTGCGGACGGCGCCGTTTCAGTCTGTCGCGATTTGGCGCCGGCGATCGCCGGAGAACTGTCCAGAAAGTCGGGTGGACGCGTCGCGCGGGTCAGCCTCAACACCCGCAATCCGTTACTGGGAGACCCCGACATCTGGGAGCAGCGGGTATTGGCCGAATTCGACCGCAGGGCAGCCGCCGGAGAGAAAGTCGAGTCCCTGGAATTTGCAGAGACGACCGATGAGCCGCGCGGGCGTTACTTTCGCTATATGAAGGCACTCCCCGTGCAGCCCTTGTGTTTATCCTGTCACGGTACAGCGGAAAATATCCCCGACCAGGTCAAGGCGAAGCTGGCTATCGAATACCCGCACGACCACGCTACCGGCTACAAACTTGGCCAGGTACGCGGCGCAGTAACCATCAAGCAGCCGATCGGGAGCACGCAGTGATCCTGCGCGAGTTCTCCGGCTCGCACTCATGAATAGCAGGACCGCGGTGCGTGCATTGGTTTTCGATGCCTATGGGACTTTGTTCGACGTTCATTCGATCGGCATCGCTTGCGAGTCGCTGTTTCCCGGCAAAGGCACGGAATTGTCGCGAATCTGGCGCACCAAGCAGTTGGAATACACCTGGCTGCGCAGCCTCATGGGGCGCTATACGGAATTCGAAGCCATCACCCGGGATGCGCTCGGCATCGCCTGCCGCACGCTTGGCCTGGATCTCACGCAGTCCGACACGACAATGCTCATGGCGGGCTATCGTCAACTCGATCCCTTTCCGGAAGTAAAGGACGCGCTGGCTGCATTGCACGGCCGCAAACGGGCCATTCTGTCCAATGGTTCGCCGGCGATGCTGAGCGCATTGGTGAAGCATGCCGGAATGTCTGAATTATTCGATGCCGTCATCAGCGTGGACGAACTCAAAATGTTCAAACCTCATCCGAGCGTATATGGCCTCGCAACCCGATATCTTGGCGTCAATGCCGGCGAGATCGGATTCGTGTCGTCAAATTTCTGGGATGTGAGTGGCGCCTCATCGTTTGGATTTCGCACATTCTGGATTAACCGCAACAACAGCCAGCCCGATAAACTGGGATTCGAACCGGTTGCAGTCGTGCAACGATTGGACCAATTACTGCCGTACCTGAACTGACTGGGCAACCCGTTTGCCAGCCGGTTTCCGTGCAACGAGATCAATCAGCGCGGCCATGCCGCGGCGTCTGGGGCCCGCGTCGCTCGCTGGGTCGAATTCCGCCATTCAGTCTTGGCTACTTCGGCAGGTTTGCAGCGATCACGGTCTCTATCGCCGCACGTGTCGCGTCTACCAGGAAAGGCTTGCTGCTTTGGGCGATTGCCGTGTCGGGATCTTTCAGTCCATGTCCGGTGAGCGTGCACACGATCGTCGACCCCTCGCCTATCACGCTTCGCTCCAGATCCTTGAGCAATCCGGCGATCGAAATAGCGGAGGCCGGTTCGCAAAAGATGCCCTCGGTATCCGCGAGCAGCTTCTGCGCGCGCAGAATCTCCTCGTCGCTGCACTCGTTGAACCAGCCGCCGGATTCGTTCTTGGCCGCCCAGGCCAGTTTCCACGAAACCGGATGGCCAATACGGATGGCCGTCGCGACCGTTTCCGGCTGATCGACCATGGCACCGCGCAGGAAAGGCGCAGCACCGGAGGCCTGGTAGCCAAGCATGATTGGCCGCCTCGTGGCGATCGGCTTGGTCAGGTATTGACAGTTGCCGCCGCAATGCGAACAGCTTTCGGTGTTCTTGCCGATCGCTTCGCTGTAACCCATCCAGTGTGCCGAAATGTTGCCGGCATTGCCGACCGGCAGAGCGTGGTAGTCGGGCGCATCGCCTAGCGCCTCAATCACCTCGAACGCGAGGGTTTTCTGGCCTTGCAAGCGGAACGGGTTGATCGAGTTGACGATGTCCACCGGCATCTTCTGGGCAACTTCCTGCACCAGGCGCATGCCATCGTCGAAGTTGCCTCGTATCTGGATGACCACCGATCCGTGCATCATCGCCTGGGAAAGTTTGCCCAGCCCGATCTTGCCTTCCGGGATCAGCACGAAACAGACAATTCCCGCGCGTGCGGCGTAGGCTGCAGCCGCCGCCGAGGTGTTGCCAGTGGAGGCGCAAATAATTGCGCGGGCACCGGCCTCGACAGCCTTGCTGACTGCCATGGTCATGCCGCGATCCTTGAAGGAGCCGGTCGGATTCAGCCCTTCGAACTTGGCCAGAATACGCACGTTCTTCTTGATCTTCTTCGGCAGATTGACGAGCTCGATCAGCGGCGTATTGCCTTCGTTGAGACTGATTACGGGGGTATTCGCGCTGACCGGGAGGCGGTCGCGGTAACGATTGATGAGGCCGGTGTAGTGAGCTGTCATGGTCATGTTGAGTTATCTGAGCCGGCAAGACGCCAGGAGCGCCAAAGGAATATTTAAGTAAACTTTCCTGAACTGTGGGATCTCTTGTCCCCCACTTCCTCTTGTTTCGTTCTTCCTTGGCGCTCTTGGCGTCTTGGCGGCTTATTGTCCTTTAATTCCTGCCGAGTTCTTCGAGGCGGATACGTGTGACCTTGCCGGATATGACCGGCAGAGATTCGATGCGCCTGATCGCCAAATTGATGTTTCTTTCCAGAGTCAGGTGGGTAAGCATGATGATGTCCACCTGCTCCTCGCCTTCGCTGGGTTCTTTTTGCACCATGGCGTCGATCGAAATCGATTGATCCGCCAGAATGCGCGTGATGTCGGCCAGGACACCGGGGCGGTCGAGTACGCGCAGTCGCAGGTAATACGACGTTTCCACTTCCTCCATCGACAGGATCGCCAGATCCGACATCCGGTCGGGTTGAAATGCGAGATGGGGCACGCGTTGTTCGGGGTCCGCAGTATGCATGCGGGTCACGTCCACCAGATCCGCGACGACGGCTGATGCGGTCGGCTCGGCTCCCGCACCGGCACCATAGTAAAGCGTGGGGCCGACCGCGTCACCCTGGACCAGGATTGCATTCATGACGCCCTCGACGTTGGCGATCAGTCTCTTGCACGGAATCAGTGTCGGATGAACACGCAACTCGATGCCCTTGGCAGCGCGCCGCGTGATTCCCAGCAGCTTGATGCGATAGCCGAGTTCCTCCGCGTAGCGAATATCCTCCTTTGTCAGTTTGGAAATACCTTCGGTGTAGACCTTGTCGAACTGCATCGGAATGCCGAACGCAATCGCTGCCATGATGGTGAGCTTGTGGGCGGCATCCACGCCTTCGATGTCGAAGGTCGGGTCGGTTTCCGCATAACCCAGCTTTTGCGCCTGCGCGAGAACTGCGCCGAAACTCGAGCCCTTCTCCCGCATCTCGGAAAGAATGAAGTTGGACGTGCCGTTGATGATGCCGGCAATCCATTCGATCCGGTTGGCACTCAACCCCTCGCGCAATGCCTTGATGATCGGTACGCCGCCCGCAACCGCAGCCTCGAACGCAACCATTACGCCCTTGTTCTGCGCAGCAAGGAAGATTTCGTTACCGTGGATCGCCAGCAATGCCTTGTTCGCAGTCACCACGTGCTTGCCGTTTTCAATGGCCGCCAGGATCAGATCCTTTGCGATCCTGGTGCCGCCGATCAGTTCCACCACGATATCGATATCGGGCCGCCTGACCAGGGCGAATGCGTCGTCCGTCGTTTCGGCGCTATCGCCAACCAGTTTCCGTGCCCTCACGAGATCCTTGTCGGCAACCGCCTTGATCAGAATGCCGCGGCCGGCCCGACGGCTGATCTCTTCCTGATTGCGGCGCAGGACCGAAAAAGTGCCGCCGCCTACCGTACCGATACCCAGCAGGCCGACATGAATGGGTTTCATCGAAACTCTTTTCTGAATGAAAACGCCGTGATGAAGAAACCTTCCCGGAAATAGAATCGGTGCGCACGGGTGCGATGCGTGCCGGACTCGAGGTCCAATCCCGGACAGCCTCGATCGCGAGCAACCTTCTCAAGATAGGCAAGCAACGTGCGACCGGCACCGGTGGAACGCTCCGCTTCGTCCGTTACCAGATCATCCACGTAGAAACGGCGCCCGACGTGAGTATTCTCGAACTCGCGGAAGACTGCGACACCGACGACTCGATCAGCGCGCACTGCCAGGCACATTTCCCCGCCATCGCGAAAGACGTGCCGCATCTTTTCCGCATAGTCGGACGGCAATTGCGGACGCAACTGCCTGTGCACGCGTTCCGCCGCAGTTAACCACTGCGGCTCCGCCACTTCCCTCCCGACACCCGTGACTTGCACGATGCGCAACGTCCCTTCCGACATGTTCGTCCTTTGCATAAAAGTATCGGGCGCTTCGCGCCCGATCGAGGTGTTCATGAAAGCCGATCAGCCCGCTGCCCGCAGCGGCGGGGCGG
>JANOGH010000068.1:0-5311 GCA_031414075.1 Betaproteobacteria bacterium
GGTTGCACATTCGCCATGTCGGCCTTGAACAGTGCCTTGGCCCGGTCGATCGCGAGTTGCTCGGCCACGTCCACGAATTCGCAGCCGCCGTAATAACGTTTGCCGGGATAGCCTTCCGCGTATTTGTTGGTGAGCACCGAACCCTGGGCCTGGAGCACGCGCGGGCTGGTGTGGTTTTCGGATGCAATGAGCTCGATGTGGTCTTCCTGGCGGCCGCGTTCGGCTTCCATGGCTTGCCACAGGTCGGGATCGAATTCCTGGATGGTCTGGCTGGCGGGAAACATGGCTTAGGGGTGAGTGGCGGCGGGATGGAGTGGGCGCTGCAATAAAGCGGCGAATTGTACCATTGCAGGATTGGCGGTCCCGGGGCGAATGACCCAATTCGCTGCGGCGCACGATCCATCCCCCGAGGTGTTGCTGCTATGATTGCCGCCATTGCTCCACGGCATCGTCGCCGCATCGGTCGGCCGCGCCGCGAGACGACAAAAAAGGGGGAGGAACCATGACCGCAAGCATCATGCCGAAAACCATCCTGGCGAAACTCGTCTGGGCCGGCATCGCCATCCTGGGTGCATCCGCGATCGGCGGCATCGCCATCCATCGCGGCGAATCCATCAACGCCATCTGGTTCGTCTTTGCGGCCGCATGCACCTACCTGGTCGCCTACCGGTTCTACAGCGCCTGGATCTGCGCGAAAGTGCTGGTGCTCGACGAGACCCGTGCCACGCCGGCGGAACGGTTCAACAACGGCCGCGACTTCATTCCCACCAACAAATGGGTGGTGTTCGGCCACCACTTCGCGGCGATTGCCGGCCCTGGCCCCCTGATCGGACCGACGCTGGCGCTGCAGTTCGGCTACCTGCCCGGCACCATCTGGATCCTGGTCGGCGCCGTGCTCGGCGGCTGCGTGCAGGACATGGTGATCATGTTCTGCTCGACGCGGCGCGACGGCCGCAGCCTGGGCCAGATAGCGCGCGACGAGCTCGGACCCGTAGGCGGCTGGGCGGCGATGGTCGGCACCATGCTGATCATGCTGATCCTGATCGCGGTGCTGGGCCTGGTGATCGTCAACGCCATGAAGCACAGTCCCTGGGCCACCGCCACGGTGCTGGGCACCATCCCGGTGGCGATGCTGATCGGCATCTATATGCGCGGCATTCGTCCTGGTCGCGTGCTGGAAGGCTCGCTGATCGGCATCGCGCTGCTGCTCGTCTGCGTCGTCGGCGGCGGCTGGGTGGACCAAAGCGATGCGCTGCGCGGCCTGTTCGACTGGAGCGGCGAATCCGTCGCCTGGTTCGTCATGATCTACGGTTTTGCCGCGGCGACGCTGCCGGTTTGGCTGCTGCTGGCGCCGCGCGATTACCTGTCGACCTTCCTCAAGCTCGGCGTGGTGTTCCTGCTGGCCATCTCCATCCTGGTCCTGGCGCCGGACATGAAGATGCCCGCGCTGACCCAGTTCATCGACGGCAGCGGCCCGATCTTCAAGGGTACGTTGTTTCCGTTCGTGTTCATCACCATTGCCTGCGGCGCGATCTCCGGCTTCCATTCGCTGGTGTCTTCCGGCACGACGCCGAAACTGCTGCCGAATGAGCGCGACATCCGCATGATCGGCTATGGCTCGATGGCCCTGGAATCCTTCGTCGGCATCATGGCCGTGATCGCCGCCTGTGTTCTCGACCCGGGCGTGTTCTTCGCGATCAACAGCCCGGCCGGCGTGGTCGGCAAGGAAGCCGCCGCAGCCGTCGCCACCATTTCTGCGTGGGGATTTCCGGTTTCTGTCGATCAGATGGAAATGCTGGCGAGGGAGATGGGCGAGAAGACGTTGTTCGCGCGCACCGGCGGCGCGCCATCGCTGGCCGTCGGCATGGCCACGATTTTCAGCAGCACCTTCGGCAACACGCTGCTGTCGATGTGGTATCACTTCGCCATCATGTTCGAGGTGTTGTTCATCCTCACTACCCTGGACGCCGGCACGCGGGTCGGCCGCTTCATGCTGCAGGACATCCTCAAACACGTCTGGAAGCCGCTCGGCAACGTTTCGTCGTATCCGATGACGGTCGCGTCCAGCCTGATTTTCGTTGCGGCCTGGGGTTACTTCCTGTGGCAGGGCGTGAAGGATCCGCTGGGCGGCGTCAACATCCTGTGGCCGCTGTTCGGCATCTCCAACCAGTTGCTGGCGGGCATTGCGCTTTCGGTGGCGACCGGCATCCTCATCAAGATGGGCAAGGCGCGTTACGCTTGGGTCACCGGCCTGCCGCTGACCTGGCTGGCGATCGTCTGCACCAGCGCCGCGATGGAAAAGGTATTCAGTCCGAACCCGGCGATAGGCTTCCTGGCCGGCGCCGCCAGCATGGCGGAGAAACTTGCCGCCGGCGCGCTGCCGCCAGATCGCGCCGCGGTGGCGCCGCAATTGATTATCGGCCAGCAAATCGATGCCGCGCTCGCGCTGTTCTTTGCAGTCGTGCTCTGGGTGGTGATTGTCGACATGCTGCGCATGTCGCTGCGGATTCGTTCCGGCAAGGCGGTGCTGCCGCTCTCGGAATCGAAATACATCAAGACGCGGCTCGATCCGGACCTGGTCGCTGCGTCGCACTGAGCCCGCCATGATCCGCGAAGAACTGAAGCGCCGACTGAAGCAGCTGTGGCACTACCTGCGGCAGGTCACCGGTGACGACGCCTTTGAGCGCTACATTGCGCATCGGAAACTAGTGCACGCCGGCGAACCCCTGCCGACACGGCAGCAGTATTTCAAAGCGCGACAGGACGAGAAATGGAGCAAGGTGAGCCGCTGCTGCTAGTGTAGTGCTTCCTTCCCGTTGGAACTTACGCATCTCTGCAGCCGAAAAAACTCCTTCCCTCGCTTGCGGGGGAAGGCGGGGATGGGGGCATGTTGAGCTTGCACGTGCGGGATTCGCCCCCACCCTAGCCGTCCCCCGCACGCAGGGGAGGGAATGTTCCGGTAGTTCGGAAGCACCACACTGGATATATCTCGGACAGCAAAGCAAAGCTGCGCTGGAAGGCGCCGCTATGCCGTCTCCACGCGGTTGCGCCCACCGGACTTGGCGCGATAGAGCGCCGCGTCCGCTTGAGACATTATTGACTTTGCGTCAGCTACCGTGGTCCGGTCCGACGCCGCGACGCCGGCGCTGATCGTAACGTACTTCCGGTCGGGCGACAGCTCATGGGGGATTGCCAGCCCGACCACCCGCTGCCGGATGTGCTCGGCGATTCCCACCGCCGCGCGGACATCGGCACCGGGCAGCACCACGACGAATTCCTCGCCGCCGATCCGGGCCGCCATATCTCCGCTTCGATGCAGCGAATCGCGGATCGCATGGGCAACCCGTTGCAGGCACTCGTCACCTCCCTGGTGCCCGTAGCGTTCGTTGAACAGCTTGAAGTGATCGATATCGAGCATCACGACCGCCATCGCGTCCTGACGCGGTCTGCCCGGGACTCGCTCCAGATAGTCGTCCAGGGCGCGCCGGTTTGCGATTCCGGTCAGCGGATCCCGGCGGGACAATTCGCTGAGTCTGGTATTGACCGCCGTGAGTGCGACCCGCCGGCAGCGCTCCCGAAGGCTGACCAGGTATTCGAAACGCTGATCGCGCTCGATCGTGTAATTGGCGATCAGCGTGAATATCGCGGTGGCACACAGATAAGTCACGTAGAGCACCCCCACATCCAGTGACAGCGTGCCGTAGACGGACTGCGTCACGATATAGGCTGCAATCGTCGCCACCGACGCAATCAGCGCGAACCGGAAGCGCAGGCGGACCACCACATTTCCGTACATCAACACCAGCGCCAGTCCCGGGTGGTAGTAAGTCGCGTTGGCGCTGTTGCTGATCACGAACAGATACATGACCGAAAGGCTTGCCAGCACGGTGACCGTCGTCTCCAGGGTTTCCCTGAGGAAAGGCGAGGGCCGCCGCCAAACCGCCAGAAAAATCAGCAGAGCGATGGGCGTGATGATCCCGAGCCGAACGACGAGCGCGGTCGCGAACACGTCGGCGATCATCATGCGATCGGTGATCAGGAACAGGTCGTAAATCAGCAACGCGACCACTCCCGTTGCCACCAGATACCGGGTCCGCGCCGTGCCGGTTTCATGCTCGAACGCTTCCTCCAGCCGGGGAGGAAACGTCAGTCCGCGGAAGCCACGTTCCGGAACCCTTTCCACATCGTCGCTCAGCGCGGCCAGCTCCTGATTCGACAACTGGCTCGCCTGGGCATCTGGTCGACTCATCGTTCGTGCCTTTTCATTGGACGGTGAAACGCCCGTCTTTTCCACGGCTCCCTTGGAATCAAGGGCTCTGCCAAGGTCCGCACGCGGCCGCGGTCAGAGTTACTGCGCAAACAAGTGCGGTCCCGGTTTCCTGATCACGGCATCCAGACGCGCGTCGATTTCATCGAGGGTCGGTCCATTGTGCGCGATCCACTGCAGGACGGGCTGGACCTCTGCCGGCGTCACTGCCGGCTTCCAGGCCAGTGACGCCGCTGCCGCGTGGCAGGAGAGATAACAGCTGGTCCCGTTCGGCTCCCACCGCCAGCCGCCGGCGTAGACGACCGCGTACAGCGCCTTGGCCTGGGTTTCGCTCGCGCCCTCTACAACGCTCGCATGGTAGAGCATGCGGTGCACCGGCCGCCAAGGTTCTGTCCTGACCCGGCAGAAATAGTCGTGAACGACCGCGGCTTTTCGATACTCGGCGAGGTACGGCAGGCCGCCGATGGATTGAAGTTCGCGCGGGACGGATTCGCCATCGAGAATACCGCCTTTGCGGGCGAGCCACACCTTGCCGTCGGCGTCCGTAAACGCAATATCGTCCAGCAGTCGCAGCTTGTGGGCGAACTCGATCCCGTCGAGCAGTTCGACCACGACCTTGCCCGAAAACCCCGCCTGGTCGGCGGATAGGGCAACGGTGCACAGGCACGCTGCCGTGATCGCAAACAGCAGTCGACCGGTCCCGGAACTGTTAACTTTACAGTTTTCAGCTACAAAACCTGCGGGAATAACATAGCTTAAAGGAACAGTAACTGCATTGCCCTGTGTCCATGTATCAGTTGTTGCTAAAAGTGTGCCTGCCTGGCCGTTTATTAATGCTTTTACAACATGGTTATGTACATAAGCGCCGCTTCCGGGGCAGCTTCCGTTTCCGGTCTGGGGATAAACAATATTGCCTTCAGTTAATATAAAATTAACGTAATAATCACCGGTTAAGTTTGTTAATGCCGTCATTTGAACATTTGCGGTAATTGTTCTTGTGCCTGAATTATAGTTCTTATTATTAACTACAATGCTAACACCGGG
>JANOGH010000069.1:0-1527 GCA_031414075.1 Betaproteobacteria bacterium
CGAGCCGCCGCATTGCAGGCCGAGCGCCAGGTGGCTTGCGGGCACCGTCTCGCGCTTCACCTTGTTCGCCTCCGCAAGGACCGCTTCGATGCGGGCCACGCCTTCGCGGATCGCCTTGGAGGTGCCGCCCTTTTCCTGGATGGTGTAGGCGTGCAGCTTGTCGTGGCGCTTCAGGCTCTGCGTCGAGAGCAGGCTGTTGATCTGATTCGCCTCGCAGCCCAGGCCCACCACCTGCACCGCGAAAAAGTTCGGATGGCGAGCGTAGCCCGCCATGGTCCGGCGCAGAATGTCGATCGGCTCGCCGTCGGACGCCATGCCGCATCCGGATTTATGGGTAAGGGCTACTACGCCATCCACATTTGGAAATTTTTCTAATTTATTTTTAAAAAAATCTGCAATGGCGCGTGCAACAGTTGCCGAACAGTTCACGCTGGTGAGGATGCCGATATAGTTGCGCGTCGCGACGCGTCCGTCGGCGCGGACGATGCCCTGAAATGTTGCCTGGGGTTTTGCGTATTCAGTATTTTTAACGTCTGACGAAAAGGAATAGTCGCGCTCGAAATCCCCCATCGCCAGGTTCTGCACGTGCACGTGCTCGCCGGCGCGGATGTCGCGCGTGGCGAAGCCGATGATCTGGTTGTAGCGCCGCACCGGCTGGCCGGATTTCACGTCACGCACCGCAACCTTGTGTCCGGCTGGCACGCGCGCGGCGACGGTGACGTTGGCCTCCTTGACCAGGGTGGTTCCGGCCGGCAGGTCGAGGCGCGCGATGACAACGTCGTCTGCGGGGTTCAGGCGGATGGTGAGGTCGGCGGCTTGCAGCATGGTTCCTCCTCTATCAATCTTAGCGCGGTGCCGGCACGTGTGGGTGCGGCGCCAGCGCCGCGGCGTACTTCAGTGCCTCAAGCATGCTTTGCTCATCTGCTTTTCCGGTACCGGCAATGTCGAAGGCGGTGCCGTGGTCCACGGATGTGCGCACAATCGGCAGGCCGGCGGTGACGTTCACGCCGTGCTCCAGGCCCATCGCCTTGACCGGGCCGTGCCCCTGGTCGTGGTACATCGCCACGACCAGGTCGAAATCGCCGCGCGCGGCCCGGTAGAGCAATGCATCGGCAGGATAGGGGCCTTCCACGTTCCAGCCGCGCGCGCGCGCCGCCGCGACCGCCGGCATGATCTTGCTTTCCTCCTCGCCCCGGCCGAACAGGCCGCCTTCCCCCGCATGCGGGTTGATGCCGCAGACCCCGATGCGCGGGTCCGGCCAGCCGGCACGCACGAGCAGATCGCGCCCGCGCGCGATGGTGCGCTCGACCAGCGGCGCGTCGATTCTTTCGATCGCGTCGATCAGGCCCATGTGCGCCGTCACATGGATGATGCGCAGCTTCGGGGAAAACAGCGTCAATGAAACTTCGGGTGTTCCTGTCAGGATCGCGAGAATCTCAGTATGCCCGGGGAAGTGGTGCCCGGCGGCATTCAACGCTTCCTTGTTGATCGGTGCGGTGCAGATGGCATCGATCGCACCCTCCGTCG
>JANOGH010000070.1:0-5444 GCA_031414075.1 Betaproteobacteria bacterium
CGGAGTTGCGCCGGAATCGGCTGGCGCTGCTGCGCGACTTGCGCGATGAAATGAACCGCATCGCCGACATCTCCAAGCTCGCCGCATGATAGGGCGTGAACAGTGATCAGCGAATGGCGAACGGGTCAATCATGACAAACACTGCATCGGTTTTTCCGTTCCCTGTTCACCGTTCACCGTTTACCCGTCCATGAAACTAGTCATCCTCGATCGCGACGGCGTCATCAACCAGGACAGCGATCAGTTCATCAAGAACACGACTGAATGGAAGCCGATCCCGGGCAGCCTGGAGGCGATCGCCAAGCTCAACCATGCCGGTTACCGGGTGGTGGTCGCGTCCAACCAGTCCGGGATCGGACGCGGGCTGCTCGACATGGGCGCGCTGAATGCGATCAACGACAAGATGTACCGCGTCCTCGCGCAGGTGGGCGGGCACATCGATGCCTTGTTCTACTGCCCGCACGCCGCGGAGGCGAATTGCGATTGCCGCAAGCCGAAGCCGGGCATGTTCATCGACATCGCCCAGCGCTTCAACGTCGATCTCGCGGGCGTGCCCAGTGTCGGCGATTCGCTGCGCGATATGCAGGCTGCCGCCACAGCCGGAGCGCAACCGATGCTGGTGCTGACCGGCAAAGGCAGCAAGACCAGGGCCGGCAGCGGGCTGCCTGACGGTACGCCGGTATTCGCTGATCTGGCCGAGGCGGTCCGTCACATCGTTGCATGAACCTGGTTACGGCATTCCTGCGCTCGGTCATTTATGAAATTCTCCGCTTTGTGATCACCGTGATCTTCGCCGTCATCTCGCTGCTCACCTTCCCGTTCAAGCCGATCACGCGCTATCGCATCATCACGGTGTGGTCGCGTCTCGTCATGGGCCTGGCACGGGTGATTTGCGGCGTGCGCTATCGCGTAGTCGGGCGCGATAACATCCCTCAGGACCCCTGCATCGTCCTGTCCAAGCATCAGTCGGCCTGGGAAACACTGGCGTATCAGATCATTCTTCCGCCGCAGGTCTGGGTTCTCAAGCGCGAGTTGTTGCGCGTGCCCTTCTTCGGCTGGGGACTGGCAATGATGAGCCCGATCGCGATTGACCGCGGTTCTGCCACCCGCGCGCTCAGGCAAACGCTGGAGCAGGGCAAGAGCCGGTTGTCCGACGGCTGGTGGATCGTCATTTTCCCGGAAGGCACTCGCATCGCCGCCGGAGAGCGCGGCCGTTACCATCTGGGCGGCGCGTGGCTGGCCTGCAAGACCGGCGCGCCCGTTCTGCCGATCGCGCATAATGCGGGAACCGTCTGGGGCAGAAACGCCTTCATAAAATATCCCGGGACCATCACCGTGAGCATCGGCCCGGTGATTCATCCGGCGGGGATGACCGCGGACGCTCTCAACCGGAAAGCTGAAGACTGGATAGAAAACGAAGTCGCCCGCCTCGGCAACGCTCGCTCATAAGCGATCTGTTCCCGGTCACCGCAGTCTCCGAGTCGAAAAGCATCCGGCTGCGCGACCGCGACGTCGCCTACCTTCTCAAGCGCAGCCAGCAGCGTCGCAGCATCATGCTGACCGTCGACGAGCACGGTTTGACGGTCAGCGCGCCCTGGCGAAGTTCCGAACGGCGCATCGTCGGCGCGATCCGCGACGCCGAAGAATGGGTGCTGAAGAAACTGGCCGTCTGGAGCGCGTTTCCAGCCCGCAACCAGTCCTGGATACAAGGCGACAAGGTCAGGTATCTCGGCCGCGACCTGAGCCTGCATCTGACGGCAGACAGCATCGCAACGCTGGCGACGTTGCAGGAAGGAGATGGCCTGCATATCTCGCTGGCGGATCCGGCTCACAAGGATTCGGTCCGGGCCGCCGTGGTCAAGTGGTACCGCCGCCATGCGCAATCGAATTTCTCCGCCCGTATCGGCGAACTCGCACCCGGGCTCGACCTGCCTGCGCCCCGCCTCTTCCTTTCCAGTGCCCGCACCCGCTGGGGCAGTTGCAATGCAAAGCGCGAAGTCCGACTGAACTGGCGGCTGATCCAGGCCACGCAGTCGACGATCGACTACGTCGTCGTGCACGAGCTCGCTCATCTGATCGAGATGAATCACTCGCGGCGCTTCTGGAACCTGGTCGCGTCGGTGTGTCCGCACTATCGCGAAGCCTGCGCCGAACTCAACCACATGGGTCTTTACTACATGGATATCTGACCTGATCACTCTCCAGCGAAAAACAATTCTCACCGCAGAGGCGCAGAGAACGCAGAGGAAGGGCAAAAGCAGAAAGATATTCGACTGTAAAATCTGGTATCGGTAGTTTATTTGGCGCCGCACGTGCTCTTTACACCTGCATGTTCTTTTCAGTCCTAGTTTTCCTTCGCGTCCTCTGCGCCTCTGCGGTGAGAATTCGGGTTAGGGAGTTTGGGTTAGTCCGGCTGCGAGTATTCGCTGTGCTAAACTCGGTCACTCTCCCGGAAGTCGTTCATGCGCCGCCTCTGTATCCTGATCGTCCTCGTGTTCTTCGTATCCGCCTGCGGCCAGAGAGGCCCGCTCTACCTGCCCAAAGACGGCGACAAGACGAAAAAACAGGCGCCGAGAAAAACCGAGGAAGGGACCATCGAGCAGTGAGCGCCTTTTCCCTGCGCAATGGCGAGCTATTCGCCGAGGACGTCGCGCTGTCGCAGATCGCCGAGCGATTCGGCACGCCTTGCTTCGTCTATTCACGCGCTGCGCTCGAGCAGGCCTTCCGCGACTATGACCAGGCTTTCGGAACACGTCCGCATCTGATCTGTTATGCGATGAAAGCCAATTCGAATCTCGCCATCCTGGATCTGTTCGCGCGCATGGGCAGCGGATTCGACATCGTCTCGGGTGGCGAACTGGCGCGGGTGATTGCGGCCGGCGGCGATCCGGGAAAGACCGTCTTCTCCGGCGTGGGCAAGACCCGTGACGACATGCGCCAGGCACTTGCTGCAGGTGTCATGTGCTTCAACGTCGAATCGGAAAGTGAATTGCAAAGACTGAACGACACGGCCGGGGAGATGAACAAGAGGGCGCCGGCTAGCGTCCGCGTCAACCCGGACGTCGACGCCAAAACGCATCCTTATATCTCGACCGGGCAGAAGGAGAACAAATTCGGCGTTGCCTTCGGCGAAGCGTTGCGAATCTATCGCAAGGGTCACGCGTTGCCACATTTGAAGATCGTCGGCATCGATTGCCACATCGGATCGCAACTGATCGAATTGGCGCCTTTTGTCGATGCCGTCAGGAAGGTTCTGAAACTGGTCGACGCCCTGGCGGCCGAGGGCATCGAGTTGAAACACCTGGACTTCGGCGGCGGCTTGGGCATTCGCTACCGCGATGAGACGCCTCCGCCGTCGGATGCGTACGTGCGGGCGCTGCTCGATTGTGTCGGCGAACGCCGCCAGGAAATCCTGCTCGAGCCCGGCCGCTCGCTGGTGGGCAATGCCGGATTGCTGCTCACGCGCATCGAATATCTCAAGCACGGCGAGGCTCGCAACTTCGCCGTGGTTGATGCCGCGATGAACGACCTGATTCGCCCGGCCTTGTACGACGGCTACCACGAGGTTCGTCAGGTCGTGCCGTCGGCCGCCGGCCCCAGACGCTACGAGATTGTCGGGCCGATATGCGAAACCGGGGATTTTCTGGCGCGCGACCGCGAGCTCGCGATACGTGAGGGCGATCTGCTCGCAGTCATGTCGGCGGGCGCCTACGGCATGAGCATGAGTTCGAACTACAACAGCCGACCGCGCGCCGCCGAGGTCATGGTCGACGGCGGTAACGTGCACCTGATCCGTGAACGCGAAGGCATCGAGCAATTGTTCTCTGGAGAACACCTCCTGTCCTGATGTTAAACTTCGTACGGCCACCTGCTTGCGGCTGGGGACAACATGATCGTTTTCGATCTCGCGTGCGACAACAACCATCCGTTCGAAGGGTGGTTCGGTACGGCAGACGACTTCGCCCTGCAGGCGAAAGCCGGCGATATCGCATGCCCGGTCTGCGGCTCAGTGGAAGTCACGCGCCAACTTTCAGCGCCCTATGTCAATACGCGTTCCGGCAGCGGGCCGGCTGACGAATCCCATGTGGTCGCCGTCGCCAACGCCGCGCAGGAGCTCAAGAGGAAATTCATCGAACACGTGCTGAGCAACACCGAGGACGTTGGTCACCGCTTCCCCGAGGAAGCTCGCAAGATTTTCTACAAGGAAGCTCCGGAGCGGGCGATTCGCGGCACCGCGTCCAGTCAGGAAGTCGGCGAACTGAAGGAAGAAGGCATCGATGTAATGGCCATCCCCGGCACGCCGGCTTTGCCGGAAAAACTGCACTGAGTCCTTGAGTCGCCGGCGGGCGTGATATAACGCGCCATGCCCGCCCGCGTACTGCCTTTCTTCGTTCTCGGCTTCGGGGTCGTTGTCGTCTCGTTCGCCGCCATCCTGATTCGATTCGCCCAGGCAGAGGGTGCCTCTTCACTTGCCATCGCCGCAGTCCGGCTGACGGTGGCAGCAGTGGTGCTCGCGCCATTCACGTGGATGCACGCCGGCGGGGAAATGCTTCGGTTACCCCGGCGTGAATTGGGCCTGTGCATGCTCTCCGGCGCGCTTCTGGCTGCGCACTTCTGGGCGTGGATCACTTCCCTCGAACACACTTCGGTTGCCAGCAGCACCGCCTTGGTCACGACCAATCCGCTGTGGGTCGCGCTGGCCTCGGCGATCTTCTTGCGTGAACGTCCGGGCGGCGCAGGGGTTGCGGGCATCCTGCTCACACTTGCCGGAAGTGTGTTTATTTTTGCCGCGGACGCCAGCCGCGCCCCAAGCCCCGACTCGACACCGATGCTCGGCAACGTCCTGGCACTCGCAGGCGCGATGGCGGCATCGGGCTATCTGCTGGTGGGACGGGCATTGCGTGCACGCGTATCACTGACGGCTTACATCTGGCTCGCATACTCGACCGCTGCGGCATTGCTGCTGGCCGCAGCGATGGCGAGCGGCGCATCGTTCACGTCTCTGCCTTCGGCCGCATGGATGTTTATGGTTGCGCTCGCGCTCGGCCCCCAATTGATCGGCCACACCACTTTCAACTGGGCATTGCGCCGGCTGACGGCAACTTTTGTCGCGGTCGCGATACTCGGTGAGCCGGTAGGCGCCGCGATCCTTGCGTGGCTTTTCTTCGAAGAAGGGTTCACCGCGCTCCAGCTGACCGGCTTCGTGCTGTTGCTAGCAGGCATCTTCGTCGCCGCCCACGATGAGAAATTTCGTGAGGTCCAGAACTGAAGGCTTCACCGCAAAGACCAATTTCTTGCTTGGAGCCAGCGCAAAAGAAACGGGCCGGCCCTATTCGGCCCGGCCCGTTGTTGACGGGGTTGGTTGCCCGTTATTTCTCTACTGCACGACCTTGGGTAGCTGTGGTATTGCCACCGGCCTTGACGTCGTCCAGCGCACGGCCCTG
>JANOGH010000071.1:0-7262 GCA_031414075.1 Betaproteobacteria bacterium
CGCGAGTCCTGCTTTTCCCACGGCTGGTTCGCCTGGGTGACCTTCCAGTTGGTCCAGCGGTAGAGGTTTTCCTTCACGATCACCGTGACCGTCTCGTCCTTGCGGTTGCGGATTTTCACTTCGATCTCCTCGGTCATGGTATTGCGATTGGAGTCCACCTTGAAGTCCACCTGCCGGCGCTCGCCGACCACGTCGAAGGCGCTGCCCAGTTTCAGCAACACGGTTTCGTTTTTTGGAGTGTGGTCGATGCGGTCCTCGCCGATGAACTCCAGGCTGCCGTCCGCCGTGTCGAGCTTGGCGACCCGCACCCGGCCCGAGGGCAGGGGCACGCCCATGCCGTTCTCGGCCTTGTTCCTGAAACTGAGATAGGTGTCCACTTTCTTGTTGCCGGTGATCCCGTAGTTGCGGTCGGTCATCGGCCCGCCGCCATGCCACTGCCCGGCCTGCCCGTAGTACACGAGGCTCTTGTCGCAGGCCACACCCGCCACCTTAGGAAACAACTCGATCTGCTTGGTGGAATTGTCCGGCAGCGAACTGGGGCGTCCGAGTGTGTAGAGGTGATACTCGAAGAAGCTCTTCTCGTCAAACCCTGACTTTTCCTCCGCCACATCCGCCATCGCCCGCTTCGCCATCATCGGCGTCGCGAGCCCTGTGATCTGGGCGCGATGCACGTCGCCGGCCACCAGTTTTATTTTCGCGTCGGGATAACTTCCGCCGGATTGATTGAGGATGCTGACCCAGGCACCGATGTCCACCTTGCAGGAGTTGGCGTCCTTGCCTTCGGCAAAGGTCAGGTTGTAATCCGCCCACCAGGTAATACCGGTGGTTTGATAGGCGACGCGCGTCTTGTGCGTTCCGGACTTGCCGGCGATCACCTCCCACACCAGCGTGGGCCGCGTGATCAACCCGCCCGGAAGCGAGGGCAGCTTCACGCCGGCATTGTAGGGCAGCGTTCGCACCGAACCATCCGCCTCGCGGATGACCATGCCGCCCTGCGTCGAGAGCAGCTTGCCTTCCAGTATCTCGATCTTGTTGCCGACCATGCGCTCGACCGCGATGTCGCGATCGATGAAGCGCGTCAACAGCTTTTCTGGACTGACCAGGTCGAACTGGAAATTCTGTTCCATTACCCGCGTGCCGAGAGGGTCGGTCAGCGAAGTGAACGCTACGGTGGTCGGGTCGATGAACCCGGCTACATCGGTGAAGCGGACTGAATTGCGGCCGGGGTTCAGCGAAATTTCGCGCTCGTGACGCACGGTCGCATAGCCGGGTAGGCTGTGGCCGCCCCCGCCGTTTCGATACTTGTCCGGCGCTATCGAGCCGGGTGTCATGGTGCTGTAGATCGTAATGGCGTGGGACCCTTCGTCCGCGGCGAAGGCGGCGATCGAAGCGGTCAGGGCCAGCATGGCAAACGGGGCGTGCAGACGGCGGGACAACATGAATGTTCCTTTCCGGTTGAGTGGTTTGCCCTCCTGTAAACGGGCGTTTTCCGGAAACGGGGTTAAGCGCGAAACGAAATCCTTCGACTATCCACCTCTCACCCTTCACCGCAGAGGCGCGGAGGAAACGCAAAGGAAGGCAAACCGCATTAAATGTACGGTTCTGAGCATCGTCGCCAATTTTGCCACCACCTCATAACGCACGCAGCTTGCGTATCGAACTTATCCAAACAAGAGTTCTCTTGCTCTCTCTGCGTTTCCTCTGCGCCTCCGCGCCTCTGCGGTGAAGGGTGAAGGGTGCAGGGACCGAGGCCGGCGGGTCGCCGTCAACGAGTCCGCCGTACCTGGGCACTTCAGTTTTCGCCCACGAAAGGCCTTCGAGGCATTAAGATTGCTATTGCTTCGATATTGCAACGGCCTCGTTTTCAATCATTCCATCAGCCAGCGTGAACAAACCTGCAACCGGCGACAAGGCGCAGCCGCACTCCGTCGCCCAAGTCACCAATTTCATCCGCAACATCATCGAGGCCGACCTTGCGCAGGGGAAAAACGCCGCGCGCACCTGGGGCGGCAAACCCGGCCCGGCATCGGCGCATGCTTCCGCGCCGCCCGATCCCGCCAAAATCCGCACTCGCTTCCCACCGGAGCCTAATGGCTATCTGCACTACGGCCATGCCAAGTCGATCTGCCTGAATTTCGGCCTGGCGCTGCAATGCGACGGCCGTTGCCATATGCGCTTCGACGATACCAACCCGGTCACCGAGGACACGGAGTACGTCGACTCGATCCTGAACGCGGTGAAGTGGCTCGGCTTCGACTGGGGTGAGCATCTGTATTACGCGTCGGATTATTTCGACACCCTCTATCAGTTTGCCGAAGCCTTCATCCAGCATGATCTGGCCTATGTCGACAGCCTGTCCGCGGACGAGATGCGCGAATACCGCGGCACGCTGACCGAAGCCGGCAAATCCAGCCCCTACCGCGACCGTTCACGCGACGAAAACCTGGAACTGTTCCATCGCATGAAAGCCGGCGAATTCCCTGACGGTGCGCATGTGCTGCGGCTGAAGATCGACATGAGCTCGCCGAACATCAACCTGCGCGATCCCGCAATTTACCGCATCCGCCACGCGCACCACCATCGCACCGGCGACAAGTGGTGCATGTACCCGATGTACGACTACACGCATTGCATCTCCGACGCACTGGAGAACATCACGCATTCGCTGTGCACGCTGGAGTTCGAAGACCATCGTCCGCTGTACGACTGGGTACTGGAAAAGCTGGCGGGATTCGGCCTGCTCGCGCGGCCGCTGCCGCAGCAGTACGAATTCTCCCGCCTGAATCTGACCTATGTCGTACTGTCCAAGCGCAAGCTGATCCAGCTCGTCGAGGAAAAGCACGTCGACGGCTGGGACGACCCGCGCATGCCTACACTGGTCGGCGCGCGCCGTCGCGGCTTCATGCCGGAAGGGTTCCGCCTGTTCACCGAGCGCATCGGCGTGTCGAAGTCCGATTCGTGGATCGACATGAGCGTGCTGGAAGACTGCATGCGCGAGACGCTGAACGACAGTGCGCCTCGGCGCATGGTCGTGCTCGATCCAGTCAGGCTCGTGATCGACAACTACCCCGCCGGCCAGGAAGAGCTATGCGAAGCGCCCAATCATCCGCAGAAGCCGGAGTGGAGCAAGCGCGCGCTGCCGTTCTCGCGTGAACTGTGGATCGAGCGCGAGGATTATATGGACGTGCCGAGCAAAGGTTACTTCCGGTTGTTCCCCGGCAACCCGGTGCGGTTGCGCTACGGTTTCGTGTTGAAATGCATCGGTGCCGACAAGGATGCCGGCGGCAATGTCACCGCAGTGCATTGCGAAATGTTTCCTGATTCCAAATCCGGTACGCCGGGCGCGGATACCTACAAGGTCAAAGGGAACATCCACTGGGTGTCCGCCCGCCATGCGTACAAGGCCGACGTGCGGCTCTATGACCGTTTGTTCGCCGCCCCGCATCCGGGCGCGGAGCGCGATTTTCTTGAAGACCTGAATCCGGAATCAAAGAAACTCGTTCACGCCTATTGCGAACCCGCCCTGCGAGACGCGAAACCGGAAGAGCGCTTCCAGTTCGAGCGTCACGGCTATTTCTGCGCCGACCGCAGTGACTCCAAAGCCGGCGCGCCGGTATTCAATCGCACTGTTACCCTGCGGGATTCATGGGGGAAAACGTCAACCTGAAGCCTGATCCACGCAGTGGAGAAGGCCGACGTCGGGCCTGGCGTCCCGGTGTCGCAATCTGGCTCTCGGCCGGATTCCATATCTCTGCGCTGATCGCGCTGATTGCCCGGCCGTCGTTGTGGACGTTGATCCTGACGGCAGTGGTGCTCAATCACGTTGTGCTCGGTCTGATCGGGTTATGGCCGAGGAGTCGACTGTTGGGTGCCAACATGCTGCGCCTGCCCGACGCCGCGGTAAGTCGCAACGAAATCGCCCTGACGTTCGACGACGGACCGGACCCGGACGTGACGCCGAAGGTATTGGATATCCTGGATTCGCATCAGGCGAAGGCCAGCTTCTTCGTAATCGGCGACAAGGCGGCGGCTCATCCGGAGTTGATTCGCGAAATCGTGAAGCGCGGACACAGCATCGAAAACCACAGTCGGAAGCATTCGAGTTTTTTCGGATTCTTCGCATGGACCGCGCTCCGAAAAGACATCGGCACGGCGCAGGAGATCATCGCCGCGATCACCGGACAACCGCCCGCGTTCTTCCGCGCTCCGATGGGAATACGCAATCCCTTGCTCGATCCGGTGATCGCACGCTTGGGATTGCGCTACATCACGTGGACACGACGCGGCTTCGATACGGTCACCGGCGATCCTGCGGTCGTGCTGGATCGCCTGACCCGGAAGCTGTCGGCGGGCGACATCTTGCTGCTCCACGACCGACGGACCCGCGCTCGGCGGGCCATTGTTCTCGAAGTCCTGCCGGCATTGCTGGACCGAATTGCCGCTGCAGGACTGAAGCCGGTTTCGTTACCGCTGGCAATGCGGTGATCCTAAAGCCGACAGGTCAATCACCGCCAAGGACGCCAGGGACGCCAGGGACGCAAATCATTCGCGAACGCGCTGGCGAGGGTGAAAGCGCCGGCAATTTGTCGGACTTGAGAACGTGCCGCCGCCGCCGCACAATGGCACTTTCACTTCCCGAACTGGCGGATTTTTTCACGTGGACCAAGCCCGGGTATCGACCTTCGAGCATCACCGCACGGAAATCTGGCGGACAAACCGGCGCTTGGTATTCGGCTGCTTCGCGGCAATCGCGCTGCTGGCTATCGTGGTAAGCGTCCTGAACATGCCGGTGCAATTGTCCTGGACGGCGGCCTCGCTGACCGCCCTTCTGGTCGCAGTAACCATCACCCGGGTTGTACGGGCCCTGAATGTGCTCTACCGCTGTCCGAACTGCGGCGTGCTGCCCTACCGGACGCTGAACGAATACAAATGCGGCGGACTCGGCCCGACGCGCGCGAATTTCATGAGCCCGAGCGCTTGTCCACACTGCGGCACGCGCATACGATAGCCTCCGGCTCTCGGTTCACTGTTCACTGTTCACTGTTCACTGTTCACTAAAAGTATGGATCGCCCCCCCCTTCCCCCCACCATCACCGGCCACGCCGCTTTCCTGAAACTGCTCGCGCAGGAAGGCGTGACGCATCTGTTCGGCAATCCCGGCACCACCGAACTCGCCATCATGGAAGCGATGTCGCAGCAATCTGCGATCAGCTATGTCCTCGGCCTGCAGGAATCGGTTGTGGTCGGCATGGCCGATGGATATGCACGCGCTTCGAACAATCTGGCTGCGTGCAACGTGCACGTGGCGCCCGGTCTGGGCAATGCGATGGGCGCGCTCTACAACGCAAAGTTCTACGGTTCGCCGGTGCTGATTACCGCGGGCCAGCAGGAGCAGGGTCACGGCCTGATGGAGCCCATGCTGTACGATCCTCTGGTGCCGATTGCGCAGCCGATGGTGAAGTGGGCGGTCGACGTGACGCGCGTGCAGGATCTGCCGCGCATCGTGCATCGTGCAGTCAAAGTGGCGCTCACGCCTCCTACCGGACCGGTGTTCATCAGCCTGCCGGGCGACATCCTCGACGCGGAAGCGCCGCTCGACCTTGGTCATCCGACGCGCGTGGATGCCGAAGTCCGCCCGTCGGACGGCGCTCTCGAACGGCTGGCGGATCGCCTGCTCTGCGCGCGCAATCCGGTGCTGATTGCCGGCCACGAACTGGCCACCCGCAATGCGTTGCAGGAAGCAGCGCAATTTGCGGAAATCCTGGGCGCAGCGGTATGGCAGCAGACCGTGCCCTACGCCGCACACTTTCTGTCCGAGCACCCTGCATTCGTCGGCCAGCTCACGCGCAGCCAGACGCAGGTGCGCGGCTGGCTGCAACCCCACGATCTGCTGGTTTGCCTCGGCGCGGACGCGCTGCGCATGTCGGTGCACAACCCGGTAGACGCATTGCCCGATGGCATGCCGATCGTGCAGATTTCCGAACGCGATTGGGAACTCGGCAAGAACTATCCGACGGAAATTGCGATCAACGCCAACGTCAGGGAAACCCTGCGCGCACTCAACGCACTGCTCCGCTCGCGCATGAACTCGGTTCAGAAATCCACTGCTGCTGCGCGGCTCGCCGCAATCGCGAAGAACAACTGGACCGTGAAGCGCGTAAAGGCGTGCGAGGAAGCAGCGAAACTCGACAGCGTCCGCCCGATGGACCCGAAAGTGCTGATGATGCGGCTTTCGGAAGCCGTGCCGAAGAATGTAGTCGTGGTCGAGGAAGGTCTGACCTCGACGTTCCCGTTGCTCAACTACCTCCCGTTGCGCGATCACCAGGGTTTTTACGGCCTTGCATCCGGCGGCATCGGTTTCGCAATGGGCGGCGCCGTCGGCATCAGCATCGCGCTGCGTGACCGGCCGGTCGTCGCTATCGTCGGCGACGGCAGCGCGATGTACAGCATCCAGGCGCTCTGGACTGCTGCGCATCTCAAGCTGCCAATCACCTATGTGATCCCCAACAACTGCAGCTACCGGATCCTGAAAGAGCGCCTGGTGTCGTTCCGCAAGACCGACAAGTTCGTCGGCATGGACATGGATGACCCGGCCATCGACTTCGTCTCGCTCGCGCAATCGATGGGTGTGCCCGCGCGTCGCATTACCGATCCGCAGGACGTGGGTCCCGCCTTGCGCGAATCCATCCAAAGCGGCGGTCCGAGATTGCTGGATGTGACGGTGGCGAATGGCTTCGGCGGCTGATTTTGGCGATTCCTTGAAAAGCCACGGCGTGGCCGGCGTGCTGTTCTCCGTCTTCCTGTGCCTGCCTGATTTGGTGGGTGCGGACCTTTACAAATGGATCGATGCCGATGGCAAGGTACATTATTCCGACTCCGCCCCGAAGGATGTGAAATCGAAGCGGCTGGATCTCAAGATCAATCGGGGGCCGCGGCGTGCCCATAGTCGTGGTCGGTGACAAGCGCATGGACGGTTACGACCAGGCGACACTGGCGGCGATGCTCGAAGGCGCCGGGCTATAAGGCAGCCCGGCGCGAGCCGGGTTATCCGACCCCGCTTCGTCAAAGCGCCCTTCCGAATGAGCACGGATGGAGCCGCTACCGCCCGGCGGTGGCAAGCGCGCGCACGATGTAGGGGTCTGCCAGCGCCGCGCGCGATTGCACTGTCTTCCTGGCCTGATTGGCCACCACCTCCAGGTGCTGATGCACGAGACCCACACCCTGGATCGCCATCATCTTGAAGTACTTGATGCCGGCCTCGC
>JANOGH010000072.1:0-4397 GCA_031414075.1 Betaproteobacteria bacterium
GAGAAGTGTGCAAATTTTATTGTTTAGCCGAGTAGTGATTTGAGGAGATTTGGATCGATGGAGGGCAACGTCACCACGCTTGGGCGCGGCGGTTCGGATACGTCGGGCGTGGCCTTCGCGGCGGCGCTGAAGGCCGACGAGTGCCAGATTTACACCGACGTCGACGGTGTTTATACGACCGACCCGCGCATCGTGCCCGAGGCACAAAGGCTGAAGACCATCACTTTCGAGGAAATGCTGGAGATGGCCAGCCTCGGCTCCAAGGTGTTGCAGATCCGCTCGGTCGAATACGCCGGCAAGTACAAGGTGCGGCTGCGCGTGCTCTCCAGCCTGACGCCGCCCGAACTCCCGATCGCGGAAGAAGCCGTTTCGGGGACGCTGATCACTTTTGAGGAAGATGCAGACATGGAACAGGCACTGGTTTCCGGTATCGCGTTCAACCGGGATGAAGCGAAAGTCACGGTCCTGGGCGTGCCCGACACTCCCGGCATTGCGTATCAGATTCTCGATCCGATCGCCGAGGCAAACATCGAAGTCGATGTGATCGTGCAGAACATCGGCCGCGACGGCCTGACCGATTTCTCCTTCACGACCCATCGCAACGACCTGAAGAAAACGCTCGATATTCTGAAAAATGTATGCAAGCACGTCGGTGCACGCGAAGTCATCGGCGACGACAAGATCTGCAAGATCGGGCTGGTCGGCGTGGGCATGCGTTCGCATGTCGGTGTGGCCAGCAAGATGTTCCGCGCGCTGGCGGAGGAGGGCATCAACATCCAGATGATCTCCACCTCGGAAATCAAGATCACCGTCGTGATTGACGAGAAATACATGGAGCTGGCGGTGAGGGTGCTGCACAAGACCTTCGATCTGGAGCAGCCGAGGTGAAGCCGGAAAGCCCGTGACGCGTGACGGGTGACGACGTGACCCGGTAATGCTCTTAATTAACGCGCGAAGTGCTATCCTTACGTCGTTACCCGTTACCCGTTACCCGTTACCCGTCACGGCTTTCCTAATAGAACTCCGGCACCAGGATCTCCGGCGGCACGCGGTTGCGGGAATAGTCCGCGTGCCGCACGCGCTCCGGTAGCACCACCTCGGGTCGCTCGACCTCGCTGTAGTCGAACAGGCCGAGCAGGTGGCGAATGCAATTCAGCCGGGCCTTCTTCTTGTCCACTGCCTGTACAACCCACCAGGGTGCTTCGGCAATGTGGGTACGCTCCAGCATGATCTCCTTGGCTTTGGTGTAATCCTCCCAGCGCCGGCGCGATTCCAGGTCCATCGGGCTCAACTTCCATTGCTTGAGCGGGTCGTGAATGCGGCCGAGAAATCGCAGGTGCTGCTCTTCGTCGGTGATGGAGAACCAGTACTTGATAAGCGTGATCCCCGAGCGCTTGAGCATGCGCTCGAATTCCGGCACCGAGCGGAAAAATTCCTCGTACTCGTCGTCGGTGCAGAAACCCATTACGCGTTCGACACCGGCGCGGTTGTACCAACTGCGGTCGAACAGCACGAGCTCTCCGGCCGCCGGCAAGTGCGAGGCATAGCGCTGGAAGTACCACTGCGTGCGCTCGCGATCGTTTGGCGCCGGCAAGGCAACCACCCGGCAGATACGCGGGTTCAGACGCTGCGTGATGCGCTTGATCACCCCGCCCTTGCCGGCCGCATCGCGGCCTTCGAACAGGATCACGACTTTCTGGCGCGTCGTGGCAACCCAGTCCTGCAGTTTGACGAGTTCGCCTTGGAGGCGGAACAACTCGCGGAAGTAACGAGCGCGCTCAGCCTTCTCTTCATCGCTGCGTGTGCCGGCGCGCCCGGCAAGAACGTCTTCGGCGCTCCGGTCCTCGTTTTCCATTTCCAGCTCTTCATCGTAGCTGTCGATGAGATCGCGCTCCATGCGGCTGATCAGTTCATCGTGGTCGGGCAGAATGGGATTGTTCATGGGCGTCCTTGGCGGTGAATGAAGTGCCGGATTCAGGTTCAATGGTACAACGAGGCCCTGAAGGCCGGGCCGGAGGTCGCCGCGGGCGGTATTTGCGGACTGTCTTTGAACCTACTGCATTGCGGCATGCCAAGCCTCTTGCGAATAATATCTGGCCCATCGGCCGACTTGGTACACGCTACTGTCCTCCTTGCCATGCGCCGTGCCTTTGATATGGATCAAAATGGATCATCCTGTTTGCGTCCATATTCACGAACCGCCAAGCCTCATGAATGATCAGGACTCATGAGCACCCTGGGCGCACGCATGCACGGAGGTAGGATGGATAACCGGAAAAAGAACAAATTGTTCCTGTCTGGAGTCGTGGTACTGGCGACGTGGCTGGCCGCGGGATCCTGGAACGCGCTGGGGGCCGACGTGGAGCGCGGCCGCCTACTGTACGAGACCTATTGCATTTCCTGCCATGACACGCGGGTCCATAAACGCGACAGCAAGATCGCGACGAACTACGACGAGGTACGCGCCCAGGTCATGCGCTGGCAGAGCAACGTTTTCCTGCGCTGGAGCACGGGCGACATCGACGCCGTGACGACCTACCTCGCGCGGACGTTCTACAAGGTGCCCTGTCCGGATTGCTGAGTGAGCATCTGATCGTGGCAATGGGTACGGGTCCCCGCTGGTTCATCCGGGTCGGCGCCATAAACGACGCTCCGCCGCTGCAAGACAGCCGACCGTGACTACCCGGAATCTTCAGTATTTGTTCGCTCCTCAATCGGTCGCGGTCATCGGCGCGACCGGGCGAAGCGGCAGCGTGGGGGCGGCGGTCACGCGAAACCTGCTCGACGGCGGATTCCGCGGGGAACTGCGTCTGGTCAATCCGAAGCATGATCGCGTGGGAGAGCATCCGTGTTACCCGGATGTGCGCAGTCTGGACATCGCCCCGCAGCTTGCGGTGATTTGCACGCCGCCCGATTCGGTACCCGGGCTCATTGCGGAACTGGGTGCCAAAGGCACCAAGGCCGCCGTTGTCCTCACGGCGGGCCTCGGTCGTGCCACCGATGGTGGCGGACGTACGCTGTCGCAAGCCATGCTGGATGCGGCGAACCCGCATCTGCTGCGCATCCTCGGCTCCAACTGCGTTGGATTGTTGTCACCCCATATCGGACTCAATGCCAGTTTTGCGCATGAGCCGGCTTTGCCGGGCCATCTTGCATTCGTATCCCAATCCGGCGCACTGACCACCGCGCTGCTCGATTGGGCGCGTGCCCGTCGAATCGGCTTCTCGCATTTCGTGTCGCTCGGCGAATCCGCCGATGTCGACTTCGGCGACGTGCTCGACTATCTCGCCACGGATGCGGAAACGACGGCGATCCTGATGTATGTGGAAGCCATCAAGCATGCCCGAAAATTCATGTCGGCGGCGCGCGCGGCGGCGCGCAACAAGCCGATCATCGTGGTCAAGGCGGGCCGTGCGCCGGAAGGCGCCAGAGCCGCCGCTTCGCATACCGGCGCCCTCGCAGGATCGGACGCTGTTTATGAAGCTGCGTTCAGGCGCGCCGGCGCATTGCGGGTTGCCACCACCAGCGATCTGTTTGTCGCGGCCGAGACTCTGGCATGCGCCAAACCCCTGTCCGGCGAGCGCATCGCGATCCTCACCAACGGCGGCGGCCCGGGCGTGCTCGCGGCCGATGCAGTCTGTCTCGGTGGCGGCCAACTGGCCACACTGTCCGACGCGACGTTCGCCCGGCTCGATAGCCTGTTGCCGGCGACCTGGTCGCATGCCAACCCGGTCGACATCAGTGGCGACGCATCCACAACGCGCTACGTGGAGTCCCTCAGGATCCTTGCCACGGATGCGCAGATCGATGCGCTGCTCTTCATCACGGTGCGCTGCGTGCCGCCGCAAAACAAGCCGCTGCCTGCCGAAATCGCCACCTGCAACCGCTTCCTGCGGGCCCAGATCGACGCCCTGCCCGCCCTCTCGGCGATCGCCGCGCTGGGCCGCATCGCCCATGACGCGGTGCTTGCCGCATTGGCGAAGCGGAAATCTCACTATTCATTCGGCCACGGCGCCGTCCACGACCTCGGCGGCTTGCGGCTCTTCGACAGTTATCACTGCTCGCGCTACAACACCAATACCGGCGTGCTGACGCCGGCAATGTTCGAGGCGGTATTCGCCGCCGTGCGGGCTCACATCGATGCGAGCCAGGCCAGCACTTCCTCGGCATCGCGCCCGGGGCTGGGCACGGGATAGCGAACTGCCGCGATGGCGCCGTCGCGGGCGATCAGCGTCAGCCGCTCGAGATAATCCTGCCCGCCGGTTTCGAACGTGGGCAGGCCAAGGGTTCGCGAGAATAGCCGCGCCGCATCGGAGAGCAGCGGGAACGCCAGGCCGCGGCGGGTGGCGAATTCGTGCTGCCATTCGGTGTCCTGCAGGCTCATCCCATAGACCGCG
>JANOGH010000073.1:0-3337 GCA_031414075.1 Betaproteobacteria bacterium
TGGAAATGCGAGGCCACGATCGCCGCCACCCGGGGTTCGGGGTGGTACTCCTGGGTGTCCACCGTCATGCCACGGGTCGAGACGATCTTGAGAGGCTCGAGCGTGTCGCCGTTCATGATCACGAACTGCGGCGGCCAGTAAGTGCCGGCGATCGCATATTTGTCCTCGTAGCCCTTGTACTTGGAGGTGTCCACCGAGCGCGCTTCCAGACCGACCTTGATTTCCGCGACCGTATCCGGCTTTTCCATCCACAGGTCGATGAGGTTGACCCTGGCGTCGCGGCCGATGACATACAGATAGCGGCCGGAGGCCGAGGTGCGGGAGATATGGACCGCGTAGCCGGTCTTGACGATGTTGATGATCTTTTTGCTGGCCCCGTCGATCAGCGCGACTTCGCCGCTGTCGCGCAGCGTGGTCGAGAAGATGTTGGTGATGTTGATGGTGTTCATCTTCTTCTTCGGGCGTTGCGACGCCGGCACCACTACCTTCCAGCTTGCCTTCATTTCCTTCATGCCGAATTCAGGCGGCTGGGGCGGCGTCTGCTGTACGTAGCGGGCCATCAGTTCCACTTCGTCCTCGCTCAGTTCACCCGAAGTGCCCCAGTTCGGCATACCAGCCGGCGAGCCGTAGTTGATGAATACTTTCAGATACGCAGTGCCGCGTTGCAGCGTGATGTCGGGCGTGAGCGCTTTGCCGGTGGCACCCTTGCGCAGCACGCCGTGGCAGCCCGCGCAGCGCTCGAAATAGATCTGTCGGGCCCGGTCGAACTCGGCTTTGCTCATCGGCGGCGCTTTGGGATCGATGTCCTGGTGCATGTCCTCGGTGGCCATCGGCGAACCGCCTGCCTGGTACTTAAGTTCCTCCTGGCTTACGCCGGGCTTGTCAGTGCGCTTTTCCTTCTCCTCTTCTTCTGCGCGCACGACCGTGCCTGGAAGCGCCAGAAAGACGGCGGCGGAAAGCGCGAGCAGACGCGCGAGTTTCTTCGAATTCATTGCCTAACCCCCTTTTGATGACATCGGTGACTTTTTCAACCCGAAGGATTGCCCCAAGCGGCTTTGCTTTCCTTGATATCGGTCAATTTTTGCGAAGGGTCCTTGCGGCTAAAGTACCGATCAAAGGGGGAGACATGGATTACTTTCCGGCGTTTCTGGACATCAGGAACAAGTTGTGCGTTGTGGTGGGTGGCGGTGACGTGGCGGCCCGCAAGGCCGATCTGCTGCTCAAGGCGGGTGGGCGCGTGATGATGGTGGCGCCGGAACTGGGGACATCGGCAGGGCGCATGGTCGACCGGGGTGAAGTGCTGCACGTTGCCGCGCGCTTCGCCGCGGAAAATCTTCGCGGCGCGGTTCTGGTGATCGCGGCCACCGATGATGCGACCGTCAACGAAGAGGTGTTCAGGGCGGCAAGTTCCCTGCATCTTCCGGTGAACGTGGTCGACAACCCGCACCTTTGCAGCTTTGTCGTGCCCTCCATCGTCGACCGCTCGCCGGTGATCGTGGCCATCGGCAGCAGCGGCAAGGCACCTGTGCTCGCGCGGCTGCTGCGCACCCGGCTCGAGGGCTGGATTCCGCAGGCCTACGGGCAATTGGCGGCGCTCGCCGGCGCGTTCCGCGAACATGCGAAGCAGCGCTTCGCCGATGTCGAATCCCGCCGCAGGTTCTGGGAGAAAGTGTTCGAGGGGCCGATCGCGGAAATGGTTTTCTCCGGCCGCGAAGCAGCCGCCCGTCACGCCCTGCTGGACGTGCTCAACCGGGGCGAAGGCAAAGCGCGGGGCGTTGGGGAGGTCTATCTGGTGGGCGCCGGACCCGGCAACCCGGACCTGCTGACTTTCCGCGCGCTGCGGCTGATGCAGAAGGCCGACGTGGTCGTCTACGATCATCTCGTGGGCGAAGGCATCCTCGATCTGGTGCGCCGCGATGCGCAACGGATCTATGCCGGCAAGCAGGCCGGCAACCATGCTTTGCCGCAGGAGGAGATCAACGCGCTGCTCAAGCGCCTTGCGCTGGGGGGAAAGTGCGTGGTGCGGCTCAAGGGCGGCGACCCGTTCGTCTTCGGCCGCGGCGGCGAGGAAATGGAAGCGCTGGCGGACGCAGGCATCGCCTTCGAAGTGGTGCCGGGAATCACTGCTGCCTGCGGAGTCTCGAGTTACGCCGGCATTCCGCTCACCCACCGCGACTATGCGCAGTCGGTTACGTTTGTGACCGGGCATCTCAAGGACGGCAACGTGAATCTGGACTGGGAGGGCCTGGCCCGCCCGCACCAGACTGTGGTGATCTACATGGGAGTCGGCGCGCTGCCGCAGATTTGCGAGCAACTGGTCGCCCACGGTGTGCCTGAAGCGCGGCCGGCGGCCGTTGTCGAACGTGGCACGACACCCGGGCAGCGCGTGGTCACGGCCACGGTCGCGACGCTGGCGCAACGCGCCGCCGAGGCCGGGATCGAACCGCCGGCGCTGGCCATCATCGGTGAAGTGGTGGGCCTGAGGCAGCGCCTCAATTGGTTCGGCGGGGCCGAGCCCGCAAGGCCCGGGATGGCCGCAAGCGCCGCCTGAGCGACGCCGCGGTTCTCAACACGCCGCGAAAGGCAGATAATCGCGCGGAGACAATAACAGCCCTTGGCGCCGCGGGGCGCGATGGCCGTGCTCTCCACTCCGCTCAAGACCCAGGCGTTCCTGCGCAACCTGCCGCTGTTCCGCGAACTGGCCGACGAGGAAATCGAGCGTGTCGCGGCGGGCACCCGCGAACTGCGCGTCAAACGCAGCGACATCCTGTTCCAGAAAGGGGATCCTTCGCGCGGCTTCCATATCGTCGTATACGGCCAGGTGAAGCTCATGTTCATCACCCCCCAGGGCGACGAAAAGGTCATCGAGATCATGGGGCCGGGGCAGAGTTTTGGCGAAGCGGTCATGTTCATGGACAAGCCCTATCCGGTCACCGCCGCGGTACTGGTGGACAGCATGCTGCTGCACGTGGCGAAGGACGTGGTGTTCGAGGAGATCGACCGCGACCCGGTGTTCGCGCGCCGCATGATTGCCGGGCTGAGCCGGCGGCTGCACCACCTGATCACCGACGTCGAGTCCTATCTGATGCGCTCGGCCACCCAGCGCGTGATCGGCTACCTGCTGCGGCCCGATCACGAGCACGACGAGTCCGGCGGTCAGACGTCGGTGACGCTGCCCGCCAGCAAGTCGGTGATTGCCTCGCGGCTCAACATCACGCCCGAGCATTTTTCCCGCGTCCTGCACGAGCTGACGCAGGCCCGGCTGATCGAAGTCGCCGGCCGCAGCGTCAGCATCCTCGATGTGGCAAAGCTCAGCAGCTTCGACGGCTGAGCCGGG
>JANOGH010000074.1:0-3729 GCA_031414075.1 Betaproteobacteria bacterium
CACGCGGTACCACGACACGTGCTGGCCCTCTTTTGTCAGCAGGATCGGTCCGCTGATGGTCTCGCCGCGGACGATCAAGCGGGCCGACTCTCCCGGCTGGTAGCTCTTGCGATCCGAGAGCAGCTCCAGGTAGCGATCACCACTGTCTTCCGTTGCGTCGCTCGCGCCCGGCACCCACAGCCACACATCGTCTTGAATGGTGCGGCCCTCGCTCGGGGCCGTCGCGCGGATGCGGAAGCTGCCCGTGCGATCGGGCAGCGTGAACCGCCCGGTGGCGCGGCCTTCGGCGTCGGTGGTCACGCTGGCCGTGGCGATCGCGGTCACCGTGGGCTCGCTGTAGTAGCCCTCCCGATACTGCAGATGCTCGAGCACGAGCCCGACGGCGACGTCGGCTTGAGTCGCACCGGTATAGTCCACGGCGCGGAGCAGCGCCTCGACGGGATTGCCCGGGCGGTACACCGACGTGGTCGTCTGCGCCGACAGCATGAAGGCGCCGAACGTGGCGTGGACGATCGTGTTGCCCGACACCTCGCGGCTTGCCGCATCCGTGACCTGAGCCTCGATCCGGGCGCTGAAGTCGCGGCCGTTGTCGTCGATCTTGAGCGGAATGCGAAGCTGCGCGCGGCCGTCGGCGTCGAGCCGCAGATCGCCCTGCGCGGTCTGCTCGTTGCCGTACCAGAAGCTGCTCTCGCCGCCGTCGAAGCCCTCGTCCCAGCGCAGCGGCGAGTAGTAGCCCTGCTGGCTGACGACCCAGTGCACCCGGCCGTTGGCAACCGGCTGCCCGAAGTAATACCGCGCCTGCACGGTGACCACCGCTTCGCGGCCTTGAATCTCGAAGCGGGACGCCGGTGTGAGCACCACCTCAAATTCCGGCTTGCGGTACTCCTGCACTTCGAACGCGCCGGCGGCTTGCGCATCGCCGACCTGGATCTTGATCGTGTAGTTACCCAGCGCGGCGGTCATCGGCACCGGGAACGACGCCTGCACGGCCCCAAAGCCGTCGACCTTCACCTGGCGGCGGAAGATCACCTTGTCGTTCGGATCCGACGCGACCATCTCGACGTCGCCGCGATCGAACGCCGCCAGCGCATCCTGATGGCGCCAGCGGAGCACGGCCTTCACGTGCACCGAGTGGCCCGGCCGGTAGATTGGCTTGTCGGTGTAGACGTAGGCGGCTAGTTCGCGCACGGGCGCTTGCACCGACCACGAGCCCGGATCGGTGGCCGCCATCTGATCGCCGCACTGCGCGACGCCGACGACGTCCTGTTCGGAGTCTTGCTGGGGCAGGGCGGCTTCGAACAGGCCGTCGGCCGAGGTGCGGCCCTCCGCAACCTGCTTCTGCGAAATCAACACGCGAATCGCGCAGTCGGCGACGGGCTCGCCGCTGAAGCGGTTGGCCGCGAAGAACAACATCTGGCCCGGCGACGTCTTCGTCACCAGCCCGACGTCCGACACGATCACGATCGTATAGGCGCGCAGCAGATCGTTCACGGCTTCGACGACATAGATGCCCGGCTGCCGCACATCAACCGGCACGCGGCGAACCTCGGCATCACGATGGTTCGGCAACATGGATGCACGCCGGGTCTGTCCGCTTTGACTCCTGGGTGTCGAATTGCAAAATCCCGGCCGCCGCGGGCATCCCTTCCTTCCCACCGTGCTCGACGTCTCAGCGGTACTTCTCCGCGCAGCGAATAACAGCGGCAGTGTTGGCAGCGTTGAGACAGGTTCGCGCATCCCTATGCCCCCTCGAGCGCCGATGGGAAGGTGCAGCGGTTGCGACGGCAGGCCGGCTTTCGCTCGTCGCCATGGCCTTGTCCGCTCCGACAATTGCGTCGGGCGGCGTCTTTTCGTCAGCCGTGGCCGCAGCAAAATTCAGAAGTACGCCGGCGAACGCTCCCAACATGACCACCATCCGTCTCATCAGCATGGTAATGCCTCCTTCTATTCGCAGTCATGGATCATCCGATCCGGTTGCCTTTTCGTCAAGTGATGCACACTCTGCGCTCTACAGGTGATTTAAGCTACCGGCACTTATGCATGAAGTCTTCCTGCTGTTTCGCCCTTCACTCATTCCCTGCCCTGAGGTTAAACTGTGTTCGGGATCTGAGATCGGCTCGCGGGACAGCAGGCGGTGCCTTTCCTGATCATCGATTGACCTGAACGCGGTCACAGATTCACACGCAGGAGTTTGGAATGCTGATATTCAGGCAGTTGTTCGACCCGCAGTCTTCCACCTATACCTACCTTCTCGGCGACAGCCGCAGCAGCGAGGCGGTACTGATCGACACCGTCTTCGAGCAGGCACGCCGGGACGCGGCGCTGGTGAGCGAACTCGGGCTGCGCCTGCTTTACACGCTGGAAACCCATGTCCACGCCGACCATGTTACGGGCGCATGGATCCTGAAGCGGCAATTCGGCAGCCGGATCGCACTGGCTAAAAACAGCGGCGCGGCGGGGGCCGACCGCTATCTTGCGCAGGGCGACAAGATCGAATTCGGCGAACGCAATCTCCAGGTCCGCGCCACGCCGGGTCACACGAACGGGTGCCTGACCTACGTGCTTGACGATGAAAGCATGGCATTTACCGGGGACTGTTTGCTGATCCGGGGCAGCGGGCGCACGGATTTCCAGCAAGGTGACCCGCACGCACTCTACCGTTCGGTGCACACCCAGATTCTCACGCTGCCACAGAATTGTCTGCTCTACCCGGGGCATGACTATCGCGGTCTCACCGTGACGAGCGTGGCGGAGGAGCGGCGCTTCAATCCGCGCCTGGGAGGCGAGATCGGCGAGGCCGACTTCGCCGGCTACATGGAGAACCTGCGCTTGCCGCATCCGAAGCAGATCGATGTCGCGGTGCCGGCCAACCTCAAGTGCGGACAGCGGGAGGACGGGGACGTGTCGCTCACCGCGCCGACCTGGGCAGCGCTGACCTATACCTTCGCGGGCATCTGGGAAATCCAGCCTCAATCGCTGGAAGAAGTCGCGGACAAGGTTCAGATCATCGACGTGCGCGAGCGGTCAGAATACGACGGCCCGCTGGGACATATCCGGGGTGCGTTATTGATCCCGCTCGGTGAACTTGCCAGACGCACCGAAGAGCTCGCCCGCGAGCGGCCCGTCGTTGCCGTCTGTCGATCGGGCGCCCGCTCGGCGCAGGCCACCGTGATCCTGCAACAAGCCGGTATCAGAGACGCCGCGAACCTCGCGGGCGGCATGCTGCGCTGGCGTGCGGACGGCCACACTGTGGAGGGCGGCATCAGCTAGCGTCGGTCCTTCTCTGAAGGACAGCAAACAGTGATCAGTCCTGTTCTTCCCACCAATGCCTTTAACCTTTTTTCGTCGCCTCAAGGTGACACGTCTCCGAAAGCCGACGCTTTTGCCTCTTGCATGAATGAATACTTAGGTCTAAAAAGACAGTGGGGAGCGTTAAAGGTACGGAGGAGATTTCGCATGTGCGCACAAGCAGATTACGTCAGGCTGGTTGACGATGCAGTTCAACGAGCCACCGACATTCTGGTCAAACATAGACTGCAGCCGCAAAAATATCGGGTACACATTCAATCGAAGGGCGTTTCCAGTCCGAGCGAGCCTCACACATTATCGCTGTCGACAGCGGACGGTACAGTCTGGGTCACGGAAGCCAGCTTCCCGTTTCGCTGCATCGAAGAAGTCGATCCTTTCGGTTCCGACGCGTTCTGCAGCATTGTCTCCCGCCAGATGACC
>JANOGH010000075.1:0-1987 GCA_031414075.1 Betaproteobacteria bacterium
GACAAGGACGGCAACTGGAGCGCATGGCATGTGCGCCAGGCCGACCAGTCCATCTTCATCACCGTGCGCCCGCCGACATCAAGAACGGCATCGACCCGGTGAACGTGCGCTGCTTCCAGGACAACCCCTACGCCGTGCCGAACTTCACCGATGAGTACGCGATGCGCAACCCGCATGTGCCGCCGGGTTTCTGGCGCGCCGTGGCCCACACGCACAATCCGTTCTTCCGCGAATGTTTCATCGACGAGCTGGTCCAGGCAGGCGGCAAGGATCCGGTCGAGTTCCGCCGTCCGTTGCTGAAAGGCAAGAAGGACCTCGGCGTGCTCGAAGCGGTAGTGAAAGCCGCCGCATGGGACAAATCGGCGCCGAAGGGCATTCACCGCGGGATCGCGGTGGTCGATTCCTACGGCAGTTTTTCCGCCGCGGTGGTCGAGATCGCGGTGAAGGACGGAACGGTCATCGAAGTCAAACGTGTCGTGGTTGCCCTCGACAGCGGCTACGTGGTGCATCCGGACGCGGTGATTGCGCAGATGGAGAGCGGCGTCATCTGGGGCCTGAGTTCGGCGATGCACGAGGAGATCACCATCAAGGACGGTCGCGTCGTGCAGAGCAACTTCTCGGATTACCGGATCCTGCGCCTGGCCGAAACGCCGAAGATCGAATCCGTCCTGGTACCCACCGGCGGATTCTGGGGCGGGGTCGGCGAGCCACCGATCGGCGCGGTGATTCCCGCGCTCGGCAATGCGATTTTTGCCGCGACGGGGAAGCGCGTGCGATCCTTGCCGTTCAAGAATCATGGGTTTAGTTATAAGGTGTGATCGTGAATGTCGTGAATGTCGCAAGTGCCGTGAATAACGTGAATGTCGTAGAAGCGTGGAAATTCGGCCTTGGGACTTACTAAACACGGCATTCACGACAGTCACGATTATGGCGAAGCCGGTACGCCCGCGATTCACGTCGCGAGTCGCCGCCGCGTGCTGCAGACACTGGCAGCGGGCGCTTGCTTCCTGATCGTCCGCCCCGCCACCGCCACCCCCGACGAGCTAACCGCCGCGCTTCGCGAGACTTTCGGCGAGCGAGCGATTACGCGCGGCAAAGTGAAGCTCGAGGTCCCCAGGCTGGCGGAGAACGGCAGCGTCGTGCCGGTCATTGTCAGCGTGGAAAGCCCGATGACCGAACTGCAGTATGTGAAGAGCATTCACCTGTTCGCGGAGAAGAACCACCTGCCGCGCATGCTCGACGTGCAACTCGGGCCTTACAACGGCAAAGCCGTGGTGTCGTCGCGCGTGCGTGTGGCGACCTCGCAGCAACTCCTGGCCGTGGCCGTGCTGAGTGACGATTCGCTTTGGTCGGTGGCTGCGGAGATCGAAGTCGTGACCTCGGACTGCGGCCTATGAGCCGCATGGGCGCGGCGCGGGTGCGCATTCCCGGGAGCGCCAAGCGCGGCGAGGTTATCGAGATCCGCACGCTGGTGCAGCACCCGATGGAGTCCGGTTTCCGGCTCGACAACACCGGCAAACTGATCGCGCGCCACATCGTCGAGTCTTTCCATTGCACTTACAACGGCCGCGAAATGTTCCGCGCGAAACTGCATCCCGCTGTTTCCACGAATCCGTTTTTTACGTTCTATGCTGTGGCCGCGGACAGCGGCGATTTTGTGTTTACCTGGAAAGACGACCAAGGGGGCGTCGCCACGGCGACTTCGCATCTCGACGTAATCTGACTGGAAAAGGACGATGCAGTGATCAAGAAATTCGCGATCTGATTGTTGTTCTCGGCAATGTATTCGTAACTGATCAAGAGGGGGAACGATCGAGATGAATTACAAGGCGATGGGGTTTGAGATACGCGATAGCGTGGCCTGGATTACGTTTAACCGGCCCGAGGCGTTCAACGCTATTAACAGCCAGGCGACCAACGAGTTCTACGACATCGTAAATCGTTGCAGTGTCGATCGTTCCATACGCGCGGTTGTATTGACGGGAAC
>JANOGH010000076.1:0-5010 GCA_031414075.1 Betaproteobacteria bacterium
AGGGTGTGACCATAGCCGCGTTCGAACGGCTCCATCGTCACCTTCGCATGGAAGGCGGAGATCGTCTGAACATCAATGATTCGCGGCTTCAGAAAACTGCTTTGCATAAGCGTGACCCTCTAGATTGAATTCGGGACGTTCCGTCTTAAAATACACACGGCCCGGCCGGTCCCTGAAGGCGACGGCGGGCCGCAATACCGGTTCGCTTACTTCGAGTACAGTTCCACCACCAACGATTCGTTCATCGTCGAGGACAGCTCAGAGCGTTGCGGCTTCGCCTTGAATGTGCCTTTAAGCGCTTTGATATCGACTTCGATCCACTCCGGGTACCCGCGACCTTCCGCCGCCTCGACTGCACCCTTGATGCGCAGTTGGCCCTTCGCGCCCTCGGCAACTTCGACGACGTCGCCCTGGCGAACCTGATACGAGGGGATGTTGACCCGTTTGCCATTGACCAGAATGCCGTTGTGGCGCACAACTTGGCGGGCTTCGGTC
Organism: Betaproteobacteria bacterium; assembly: GCA_031414075.1. GTDB lineage: Bacteria > Pseudomonadota > Gammaproteobacteria > Burkholderiales > JACQAP01 > JACQAP01. Next base: position 496 of record JANOGH010000076.1, read on the forward strand.
CGCGACGAGCCGAAACCCATGCGATACGCAACGGTGTCCAGTCGGCTCTCGAGTAATTGCAACAGGGCCTCGCCGGTGACTTCCTTAGCCCGCACGGCCAACTTGTAAGTATTGTGGAACTGGCGCTCAAGCATTCCGTAAATGCGACGGATCTTCTGCTTTGCCCTCAGCTGCGTGCCGTAGTCGGAACGGCGCAGGTTCTTCTGGCCGTGCTGGCCTGGCGCGTACGAGCGGCGTTCGATAGAGCACTTGTCGCTGAAACACTTCTCGCCTTTGAGGAACAGCTTTTCGCCTTCACGGCGGCACTGGCGGCACTTCGGATCTAGGTTCCTTGCCACAGCTTGTCTCCTTGGGATCAGATACGGCGCTTCTTGGGCGGACGGCAGCCGTTGTGCGGGACCGGCGTTACATCCGAGATGCTGGTGATCTTGAACCCGGCCGCATTCAAGGCACGAACCGCGGATTCGCGGCCCGGGCCGGGGCCCTTGATGCGCACTTCGAGATTCTTCACGCCGCACTCCTGTGCGGCACGCCCAGCCTGCTCACCGGCAATCTGCGCCGCGAACGGAGTGGACTTGCGCGAGCCTTTGAAACCTGCCGCGCCGGATGTCGCCCAGGACAGCGCATTTCCCTGGCGATCCGTGATGGTCACGATGGTGTTGTTGAAGGATGCATGAATATGGGCGATGCCCTCGGCCACATTCTTCTTGACCTTCTTCCGCACCCTTGCTGCTGGGGTAGTTGTCTTTGCCATGTCAAAAAATCCTTGATCTCGGTTTATTTACTTCGCTGGCGCCGGCGTTGCGCCGCCGCTACGCTGGATCGCCTTGCGCGGACCCTTGCGGGTACGGGCGTTGGTACGGGTGCGCTGACCGCGCGCGGGCAATCCGCGTCGATGGCGAGTGCCTCGGTAGCAGCCCAGGTCCATCAGGCGCTTGATGTTCATTGTCACTTCACGCCGCAGATCCCCCTCCACGGTGAACTTCGCGACCTGCTCGCGCAGCTTTTCCATGTCGTTGTCCGACAAATCCTTCATCTTGGTCGCGGCGTTGATGCCGGCGGCAGCGCAGATGGCGCGCGAACGAGCACGGCCGATTCCGTAGATCGAGGTCAGCGCAATGACTGCGTGCTGATGGTTCGGGATGTTTACGCCGGCGATACGGGCCATAGTTGTCCTGCGTTCTGTTGAATGTTGCGTTACCGCCCGGTTAACCCTGGCGTTGCTTGTGGCGTGGATCAGTGCAAATCACGCGCACAACGCGGTTGCGACGGACAATCTTGCAGTTCCGGCACATTTTCTTGACCGATGCTTGTACTCTCATTTCCGCTCCCTCAGCCGCCATTCGGCGCGCCGTTATTCAAACCTGAATGCATGACTTAAACCTACTTTGCGCGGAATACGATGCGCGCACGCGTCAAATCGTAAGGCGTCAGATCCACCGTCACCTTGTCGCCCGGCAGAATCCGGATGTAGTGCATGCGCATCTTTCCGGAAATGTGTCCCAACACCACGTGGCCGTTTTCCAGTTTCACGCGAAACATCGCGTTCGGCAGAGTTTCCAGGATTTCTCCCTGCATCTGGATGGTTTCTTCCTTGGCCATGCTCCTCCGCTAGCGAGTCGGGAACATCCCGCCCTTGAAGTTCGCCTTCTTGAGCAGGCTCTCATACTGGTGCGACATCACGTACGCCTGCACCTGAGCCATGAAATCCATGGTCACCACGACAATAATCAGCAGGCTGGTGCCACCGAAATAGAATGGCACGTTCCACTTCACGATCAGAAACTCCGGCAACAGGCACACCATCGTGACGTAGATCGCGCCGGCCAGAGTCAGCCGCAAGGTGATCTTCTCGATGTACTTTGCAGTCTGGTCCCCCGGCCGGATTCCCGGCACGAACGCACCGCCCTTCTTCAGGTTCTCCGCGGTCTCCTTGGGGTTGAACACCAGGGTCGTGTAGAAGAAGCAGAAGAAAACAATCGCTGATGCATACAACAATACGTAAATCGGCTGCCCGGGATGCAGCGTGCCGCTGATATCGCGCAGCCAGGTCATGCTCTCGTTGCTGCCAAACCAGCCGGCCAGCGTGGCCGGGAACAAAATGATGCTCGAGGCGAATATCGGCGGAATCACGCCCGACATGTTCAGTTTCAACGGCAGATGCGAACTCTGCCCGCCATACACTTTTCGGCCAACCTGCCGCTTCGCGTAATTCACCAGTATCTTGCGCTGGCCGCGTTCCACGAAAACCACGAAGCCGGTCACCAGGATCGCGCCCACCAGCAGCAACAGCACCAGCGGTATCGAAAAGGCTCCGGTGCGCGCCAGTTCCAGCGTGCCGCCGACTGCCAGCGGAAATCCTGCCGCAATGCCGGCAAAAATGATCAGCGAAATACCGTTGCCAATGCCGCGCTCGGTGATCTGCTCGCCGAGCCACATCAGAAACATGGTCCCGGTCACCAGCGTCACGACCGTGGTAAAGCGGAACGCGAGTCCCGGCTCGACCACCAGCCCGCGCTGCGATTCCAGCGCGATTGCGATGCCCAAGCCCTGAAACGTTGCCAGAAACAAAGTGCCGTAGCGCGTGTACTGGGTGATCTTCCGTCGGCCGGCTTCGCCTTCCTTCTTCAGTGCCTCGAGCTTCGGTGACACCACCGTCAGCAACTGCATGATGATCGACGCCGAAATGTACGGCATGATCCCCAGCGCGAAAATGGTGAATCGCGACAATGCCCCACCCGAGAACATGTTGAACATGTCCAGGATGCCGCCTTTTTGCGACTTGAACAGCTCCGCGAGCTGAACCGGATCAATCCCGGGGACCGGAACGTGCGCGCCGATGCGATATACGATCAGTGCGCCCAGCAGGAACAGCAACCGGCGCTTGAGGTCGCCGAATTTGCCCATTCCGATGAGAGATTTCTCCGCCAAGTTCAGCCTTCGACGCTGCCGCCGGCCTTTTCAATGGCCGCGCGCGCGCCCTTCGTTACCAGCAATCCACGCAATGTCACCTTGCGCTTGATTTCCCCATTCAGTATCACTTTGGCCGCAAGGGCCGCGTTCGGCACCACGCCCGCCTGCTTCAGCACCAGAATATCGATGTCATCCACCGGCAGTTTGTCGAGCGAAGACAGTCTCACCTCCACCGTATCGCCCTTGGTGAGAGAGACGAAGCCGCGCTTCGGCAGGCGCCGGTGCAGAGGCATCTGGCCGCCTTCGAAGCCCACTTTGTGGAAGCCGCCCGAACGCGCCTTCTGACCTTTGTGGCCGCGACCCGCGGTCTTGCCCATCCCGCTGCCGATGCCACGACCGACACGCTTTCTTGCGTGCTTGGAGCCGGCTGCCGGTTTGATCTGGTTCAAACGCATTTAGGCCTCGCACTTCACCAGGTAGTTCACCTTGTTGATCATGCCGCGCACCGCCGGAGTATCTTCCAGCTCAACCGTTTGGTTGATGCGCCGTAACCCCAGGCCACGCACCGTCGCACGATGGCTTTCACGGGTACCGATCACGCCGCGCACCAGCGTGACCTTGACCGTCTTGCCCGATTTCTTTGCCGCTTCTTTTTTCTTGGCCATGATTGCTTCGCTAACCGGTTAGCTCTGGATTTCTTCTACCGTCTTGCCGCGCTTCGCCGCAATCTCGGCTGGCGTGCTCATGCCCTGCAGGCCGTTGATCGTGGCACGCACCACGTTGTAGGGGTTGGTCGAGCCGAGACACTTGGCCAGCACATTGGTTACGCCCATGACTTCGAAAATCGCCCGCATCGGGCCCCCGGCGATGATGCCGGTACCTTCCGATGCCGGCTGCATGAAGACTTTCGCCGCTCCGTGTTCGCCGACGACCGCGTGCTGCAGCGTCCCGTTCTTGAGGCTGATCTTGACCATTTTGCGACGCGCCTCGTCCATGGCTTTCTGCACTGCCACCGGCACTTCCCTGGCTTTGCCTTTTCCCATGCCGATACCGCCGTCGCCGTCGCCCACCACCGTCAGCGCCGCGAAGCCGAGGATGCGGCCGCCTTTCACCACCTTGGTGACGCGGTTGACCGACACCATCTTCTCGCGCAGTCCGTCGCTGCGCTCTTCGTTTTTCTGTTGCATTCTGGCCATGGTCTATATCCTCAGAACTTGAGTCCGGCTTCGCGCGCTGCTTCCGCAAGCGCCTTCACACGGCCGTGGTACTTGAATCCTGCCCGGTCGAATGCAACCCGCTCGACGCCCTGAGCCTTGGCCTTCTCCGCAATGCGCTTGCCGACCACGGCCGCCGCCTTGACGTTGCTGCCGTTGCCGACCTCTTTGCGCACATCGGGCTCGAGTGTGGAAGCCGACGCGAGCACCCTCGAAGTCGGATCGATCACCTGTGCGTAGATATGGTCATTGGAGCGATACACCGCAAGCCTCACCGCCTTCAATTCCGTGATTTTGGCGCGGGTCTGGCGGGCACGGCGCATGCGCGATTGTTTCTTGTCAATCATGGTCGTCGGCTCCGTTACTTCTTCTTGGTTTCCTTCAGCAC
>JANOGH010000077.1:0-7006 GCA_031414075.1 Betaproteobacteria bacterium
CCACGATCCGGCTACCGGAGGATCTAAAGGCTCGCGTTGCTGCTGCCGCTGAGCGTGCCGGAACTACGGCGCACGGCTTCATTCTGGAGGCGATCGCAGAGAAGGCGGATCAGGCGGAACGCCGCGCAGATTTTCATGACGGTGCCGAGAAGCGCTATGCCGATCTCGTGGCTTCCGGCAAGACGATTGCCTGGGAAAAAATGCGCAGCTATCTTGAAGATCGAATCGCCGGGAAAACGGTCGCTCGCCCGGCAGCCAAAAAACTGGGCCGCTGAGGATGGCCAGGATCGAGTTGACTCCTGAGATACAGGATGACTTCGATCGTATCCTCGATCATCTCGCCGAGCACGCTGTTGAAGATGCGTCTGGCCGTATCAGGGAAATCATTCAGGCTATCGACGTACTCCATCACAATCCAATTATCGGCAGACCCGTATCCGCAAGTACGAGGGAGTTGGTCATCGGACGCAATGCCCGTGGTTACATAGCTTTGTACCGCTACATTGAGCAGATCGACACGGTCTTCGTACTCGCAATTCGCAGTCAGCGGGAGGCTGGCTACACCAGAACGTAGTTCCGTTGAAAGCGCCCGTCTCTTGGCCGTGATCAGCGATCGACTCCTGCCGCAAGTACCATCCAAAGCCGCATCGACAACCCCGCGCGTGAAATACTGTATTGCCGTGCTTCCTGTTGCTTGTTCAACTGACGGTCCTGTGGAGGACCCATAACATCAAGAACCCTCTATTTAGAATCTCCGACATTTTAGAGAATGCTTTTTTCAAGCGTTGCGCAGCCCATCACCGATAAGGAAAGGAATAGAGCCACTGACATTTGGCACTGGGAACTTTCCATTCGCCCGAGGTACCCGGATCGCCCGATCGGCGTTCGAACAGAAGTCGGGTTCCGCGACCCGAAACGGAGAAACTCCGCTCCAGGCTGACGGTTGTCGGTCGCGAACTGCAATTTCCGACCTTGTCCGCGCGGTCGGGCCTTCGACATCGGTATTGAAAAATGCGATATATATGGGTCCGCCGAAATTGTCTCGCGCCAAACCAATCGGGAAGTTACGATGAATTTTGCTACCTGGCGATCTATTCACATTGGACCTATCGCGACAGTCGGCGAGTCGCTTGAGGAAACTGCCTTGAGATTTTTTCACCCCCGACTTTGGATCCCTGGTGCGCTGCCGTGCGTAACGCTCGCCGCTGCGCTGTGGTGTATGCCGGCTTACGCTGCAACCTGGATCGAGCAGGCAGAGGCCGACCTGACCTGCACCGGGCGCGCCGATGCCACCGAACGCGGACAGCTCGATGCGCCGTTCATTCCCCACGGTAACACCAAGGTCCTCGCGAATTATTTCCTCGCCAGTCCAGCGGACAATCGTCACGCCCGCTTCCGCCATCTCACGACTCTCGCCGCGATCGCCTGGTGGGCCGACCGGGTCAACGACCAGGACTTGCGTGCCAGAACCTACATCGCCATTGTCACGCTTGCGGATCGCTACCTGGCCGAGCGCGATGACACCCTGTTCCGCCAGGTCGCCCGCTGCGCGCGAGCGCGCCTGATCAGCGCCGGCCTGGAGCAAGGCCGCCCGCAGTTCGCGGACCTGGTCGCGACTGATCTGGTGGGTCTCTACGGCCAACAACTGCCCGCGTTGTTGGTGGAGGATTGGCCGCTGCTGCTCGCACTGCGCGAGATTCGTCTTAACCCCGCCGCACAAGCGGGCATCGCGCAGCTTGCGACGCTCGCTACGGTGCTCGCAAACACGGCGCTACAGGAAAACCAGGCGGCTCGTGCGAGCCGCTTGCTGGCTGCCGCGGGCCAGGGACTGCTCGCGCTCGGCCGGCCCGAAGATGCCAGAAAGCTGGCCCTGCAGTCGATGGTCGTCACCGGCAAGCCGCCGACGGCGGAGGGAGCCTGGCGTGCGTTTCCCACCCTGTACGACTCCTTTGAGGCATCACACGGTGCCGAAGAGGCCGCCAGGTTGCGGGCAATCATCCCTGGTTCGGACCCGCCACCCGGCTTCCTGGATATGGAAACCGCCTTTGAAGTGCTCTTACGCCTGTCGAAGACCGCTGAGACGAATAAGGAGGATGGCGAGACGGCCGAACTGCGTTCGGAAGCGTTTTTGACATTGAGCAAAGTTTGGGGTCTCGATCGTGGTTCCATGTACTTCCACGGGTCCGCGCTCCACCAACTGGCGGCCGCACGCTATCCGGACTTCAGGCCGCTCGCCCTGCACTACCCGAAGATCGCCGAGAAGTACTACTCGGCCCTCATCGGCTTCTATGGCCTGTACGTGAAACAGGCGCAGGACCAGTATGTAGCCAACGCGCGGGAACAGCTTTTCTTCCAATCCAAGATCGACGACGCTTTAGCCGGACTGACCGAGTTGCACTCTGCGATTCCGGGCAAGCAATCCGAGGCAGAAGACATCACTTTCCGCCTGGCGCAGTTGCGCTCCTTCGGCCGCCTGACGCTCGCAACCCTTGCCGGCGAATTGGGTCGTGCCGACATTGATTCCAGGTCCCGGGCCAGTGTGGAGCGCTTCTTCACGTTGTCGACGCAAACGACGGACTGGCTTCGCGGGCTGCTCGCGTCCATCAGCTCTGAAGACGGCGCCCGGGCTCCGACCGGTGAAACGCTCTGGAATGCCTTCCGTACGCTCGACGTCTTCGTAAGCGAGACCTCGAAAGAATACGAGCGCTACGTTGCCTTTGTGCGCCAGAAGGCTCCGGGAGTCGCCGAGCTCATAACGCCGCACCCGCTGCCCGTCGCCGAATTCCAGCAGTTGCTGCAGGACGATGAAGCCATCGTGGCCACCTTGGTCACGCCGTCGGATTTGTACGTCTGGGCGGTTACGCGCAGCGGGGTGACGCTGGCACGTTCGCGGATCGGCGAGCGCCAACTCGGTGAAAAGATCAAGCGGCTGCGCGCAGGGCTCGTGCCGGGCAGCAGCGACGGCAAGTCGAGCCTGCCGCCATTCGACGCGGCTGCGGCACACGAACTCTATCGCCTCGTGTTCGAGCCCGTCGCGGCCGCGCTTGCAGGAGTCAACCACGTCATCTGGTACGGTCATGGCCCGCTGGGATCCGTGCCCCCCTCCGTACTCGTTACCGCGCCGCCGCGCCGTGCTGCACTGAGTACGCCCGACGACTTTGCCGAAACGAATTTCTTCGTCGAACGGTATGCCGTCTCGGCGCTGGCTGACCTGTCATTGTTTCCGTGGCATCGTCACAAAGCCAGGGCGTCGCCGCACAACAAGCCTTTCCTCGGCGTCGGGGCGCCGCTGCTCACCATGAGCGATCTCGAGGATGCGTCACCACGCTCGCGATCCTACGACCTGGCTGGCTCGCTCGACACCAAGGAATTGTCGCAATTACCGAAGCTCGCGGAGTCCGTGGATGAATTGAAGGCGCTGGCGGGCATTCTGGGCGCGAAGGACTCCATGTTGTGGTTGGGTCCCGACGCAAGCGAGCGGCACTTCGTCGGCGATGGGCTCTTCGGCTTTCAGGTGATTGCCCTCGCGACACACGGCTTCCTGTCCGGTGAGCGCGGGCTGTCTCAGCCAGCGCTGCTGCTGGCGCTGCCGGGTGCGCCCGACGGTCGCTTCGACGGTATTCTGACCAGCCAGGAAATTGCGGGACTGAAGCTCGACGCGGATCTCGTCATCTTGTCCGCATGCAATACCGCCAGCGCGGACGGGCGGCCGCGCGCCGAGACGTTTACTGGCCTTACGCAGGCGTTCTTCACCGCCGGCGCGGGGTCGCTGATGGTCAGTCATTGGCCGGTCATGTCGGGCGCTGCCGTGCAGCTATCGGTCGGGACCGCGGAGCGCGCCCGCTTGGAGGGACTGCCACTGGCACGAAGCCTTCAACTGACGATGCAAGCCGTACGAAAAGCAGGCGCATCAAGCGCGATCGAGTCGCATCCTTCCTACTGGGGTCCCTTCGTCATTGTCGGCGACGGAGGACAATCGCTGCGGCCGTGAGCTTGGGGCGTTCACGTCAACCTTGGCGGGAACTACTGCGCTGTCCATTGCCCCCACAGCACGCCATCACCGATGGCACCCGCCAGGGGGTCACCCTTGCGAATCAGTGGTCGCAGGCGTTCAAAACTCTCCATTCGCCATCGGCCGCCATCCTGGTCCGCCATCCAGAGGGCTTGTGCGATGACGCCGAGCGGTGTGATGTCATCGGCGAGCTCGGCCGGCACTGCCGGGCCCCGGCTTGCTGCCTCAAGTACAGCCTCGAACCGGACACCAGTCGCATCGCTGATCTCAATGGTGTAACGCCCGACGGACAACGGCACGTTGTCGAGCCGCAGCTGTCTGCCGACGACTGACTCGCGCATAACTACGGTTCCGTGGTCAGAGCGAACCATGACAACGAAAGGCTCGCACCCACCGTGCCACGCAAGCGGCAGGTCGCGCTCGCCGGCGACGATACGCGCCTCACCGGCCAGGATCGGCACATCGATCGGTGCGACCGCTTTCCCAACGTCACCGCAAGTCTCTCCACCACGCGACGCAGCGGTACCGGCCAGCCGGTACTCGTCGTCGAATAGCGCTCTGATGGAAAGGAATACTCTGAGCGGCTTGCCAAGCCGCCGGGGGGTTGGAACCTCGAACGTGCCGGGGCCCTGGAAGCGCTGGGTGGTATCGTCGGCGAGATGCACGAGTACCGAGCTTCCAGCCGGCAATATCACCTGATCACCGGCCATGACGACAGTACCGATCCGGACCGGCACTTGGCTCTGGGCGGGCGGTCGCGTGAATGTGAATCGGCCCGCGGCGGGTCGATACTCGGCGACGACCCCGACGCCTTGCTCGCTCTCCCCCGCTCCCACGTCGAACGGGAAAAGCGGGCAGACAATCAGCCCCAACCCCGCAAGGCCCATCCATCGAGCGTCAGTCATGTTTGCCCCTTCGCGGTTTGTCTTTTTTCCTGGCGCGCCGGGCCAGCCCGTAGTGTTCGGTGAGAAACAGCTTCCCGCCCCTCTTCCCTGCCCGCCAATCCGCGTACATGTCGAAAATGGCGTCTAACGATTTATATTGCAGAAACAAACCAAGCGACGCCTCGAGTGCCTCGAATACCCGAAAATAATTCAACAGCTCGATCAAAATCACGATGTAGACCAATACAAAGGCAAATGACGCCGCGATCGCCAGGATTCCGCGGAAACACCAGACCACCCGTGCGAGTATTGCGAATGCAATCAGGGCGGCGGCGCGCAGCGCGGTCTCGGCGTAGGGTCCGGTAGTTGCCCTCACTGGCGAGAAACGGATCGTGTTGGCGATCAGTTCGACGCCCGGCAGCACGCCGCTTGGGGTCAACCAGAAATCTCCGGCCCCGGAATGGACTGCGCCGATGAAGACGATCCGGCCGTCGAACAGCGCCGCGTCGTCCCGCGCCATTTCCCGATCGAGCAACGATGAGGCTGCCACCCATTGTGCGTCTGCCATCATCGTGTGTCGCAGCGCACCGGTCAGGCGCGGACCGACCAGCAGCAATTGCGCCGGTGCGTCGCTCTCACGCTGACAGGAATTGCGCAACGGCGGCGGTTTCGGCCGTTCCAGGCCGGGCGGCAAGTCTGCGAGCATGGCGGTCAGCCTGACCGAAACCGACGGCAGCAACTGCGTCGCCTTGTCCGTACACACCTCCAGCCAGTCGGCCCACTGTCGAACGGCACCGCGTTTGTCTGTCTCGAAGCTGGCGTGCGCCCACGAAAGCCTGGGGTTGCCGGCGATTATTTTATCCAGCGGGCTGGCGGCCATCCGGCGAGTGTCGGCGGCACCGGGTTCGATCCGCTTGGGAAAAATAATCGGTGCAGGTCGGTCGTAGGTCAGAAGAAAATTGCGCAGGGCTCCCGGATCTTCCCCACCACCGAACGACAAATCAATGTCCACCACGACCGCAGCAGGATTGCTTTGTGTGACGATCTCGAGCATCCGTGCCAATTCGGCGCGCGGCGTGATCGCGGGCGAACCCCAGGCCCGATAGGTGGCTTCGTCGATCTCCACCATGGAAATGGGAAACGTCTTGTGCGAATCGAACCATCCCAGTGACACCGTTCGTAGTGCCCAGTCGAGCTCGAACGGGGCATGTGCCAGAAGCCGAAGCGGCTTCCAGACGCTATGGTTGCCGGCGAGGGCAAACGCGAATACCGACGCAAACACGAGTATCGCGGTGCGATGAAGTTTGCTGTGGTTGTCTGGTCCTGGCGGGAGGGGACCCCAAAACCATGCGAGGACTTTTTTCAAGAAGCCAACCTCGTGCATGATTGCGAACCTGCCCCCAAGGCCGTAGAGACCAGCCGACAGGCTGAAGCGAGCATTTGATCACTCATTGGAATGGATTGAATGATTTCGCCGCGTTCATGCGATGTCGCAATGTATAGATAAGAAGCCGATATTCCCAGCACCAGACCACCTATCGCATCCACCGCCAGATGCTGGCGTGTCGCCATGGCGGAATAGACGATCCCGATACACCATACCCAATTGAAGGTGAGTATCCACAACGGCGCGCCAAAGCGGCGCAGGTCGGCGATGTTTGCAACCTTCATGGAATTCCCGCCTTCGGTTTTATCGTTGTTGCGCCATTCTGCCTACCCTGGCAGCGAACGCAAAGAAGCAACGGCCGGCGCAGTGAGCATCAGGCGCGAGATTTACCGGGGCGGTAGAACAGAACCATCTCGGTGTTGTCCCGGTCGCCCCAGCCGTCGGCCACCATCTTGCGAAACGATTCCGTGACACCGGCCGTCACCGGCATCGGCGCGCCGACATGGCGGGCCAGATCGTGGATGAGTTCGAGATCCTTGAGCATCAGCGCGGCGCGCCCGGTGATCGAGAAATCCGAAGCCACCATCTTCGGAAACATTTCCTGCAACTGCCTGGAGTCCGCGCGCCCGCCGGCCAGAGCCTGCGGAATTTTGGCTGCGTCTATCCCGGCCCGCTCGGCGAATGCGCAGGCTTCGGCAAGGACGGCAAGTCCGGTGGAAACCA
>JANOGH010000078.1:0-5843 GCA_031414075.1 Betaproteobacteria bacterium
CCGGAAGCTGGAGCCCGGAGGTTGTCCCCGCCTTTTCTCCTTCTCTGCGATTCTCCGTGCCCTCTGTGCCTCTGTGGTGAGCGTATTTTCGCTCTGCTTTGTTCAAGTTTAAGTAACGAAAAAGCGCGGGCGGATGAGATATGCCCACAGCCCCCACAAAGCCAGGCCCCACAGCAGCACGATCGCCGCGGCGGCGATCAGTTGCGCGGCTTCGGTCGATGCGCTTGCAGCCAGGCGTGTGCTCTGGCGCGTGAATCCAACAGCACTTCGCGGGGCAACAGTTTCAATACCAGCCAGATCGCGCCCGGTAGCAGGATGATTTCGTCGAGGAAACCGATGATCGGGATGAAATCGGGAATCAGGTCGATCGGCGAGAGTGCGTAGGCGACGATGAGTGCCGCCAGCCATTTTGCATACCACGGCGTGCGCGGATCTCGCGAGCCGAACCAGAGCACGAGCGCTTCGCGCTTGAGGGCGGCGGCCCAGCTCTTCAACCGCTCCAGCATCGATTAGGAAACCAGGTCGCCGTGGAGGTCGTGCGCATCCGCGCGCGTAATGCGCACCTGGACGAAATCGCCGGCTTCGGCATTGCTTGCCTTGCTGATGTGCACGACGCCATCGATTTCCGGTGCATCGGCGCTGGATCGGCCGACGGCCTGATTGCCGGTGGCTTCGTCCACCAGCACGGAGAGCGTCATGCCCACTTTGCGTTTCAGTCGCTGGGCGCTGATTTTTTCCTGCACGGCCATGAGGCGAGCGCGGCGTTCTTCCCTGGCTTCGTCCGGCACTGCATTGGGCAAGGCATTCGCCGTTGCGCCTTGCACCGGAGAATAGGCGAAACAACCCACGCGATCGAGCTGCGCTTCTTCGAGAAATGCCAGCAACGCGGAGAATTCCGCCTCGGTTTCTCCCGGGAAGCCCGCAATGAACGTGCTGCGGATGGTGAGATCCGGACAGATTTCGCGCCAGGCGCGAATGCGTTCCAGGTTGTTTTCCGCGTTTGCGGGACGCTTCATCAATTTGAGAATGCGCGGGCTGGCGTGCTGGAACGGAACGTCAAGATAAGGCAGAACCCTGCCTTCGGCCATCAGCGGCAGGATCTCGTCGACGTGCGGGTAGGGGTAGACGTAGTGCAGGCGTACCCATATGCCGAGTTCGCCCAGTGCCTGCGTCAGTTCGGTCAGGCGGGTTTTCAACGGCCTGCCACCCCAGAAGCCGGTGCGATACTTGATGTCCACGCCGTAGGCGCTGGTGTCCTGCGAGATTACCAGCAATTCCTTGACGCCGGCCCTGACCAGGTTCTCGGCTTCCTGCATCACCTCGCCGACCGGACGGCTGACGAGGTCGCCACGCATGGAGGGAATGATGCAGAACGTGCAGCGATGGTTGCACCCTTCGGAGATCTTCAGATAGGCAAAGTGTTTGGGCGTGAGCTTGATGCCTTGCGGCGGCACGAGATCCGAGAAAGGATCATGCGGCTTGGGCAGGTGATCGTGCACCGCGCGCATCACCTCGTCGGTGGCGTGCGGTCCGGTGACGGCGAGGACTTGCGGGTGCGCCTGCCGGACTATGTCGCCCTTCGCGCCGAGGCAGCCGGTGACGATGACCTTGCCGTTTTCGGCGAGCGCTTCGCCGATGGCATCGAGCGATTCTTCCACTGCTGCGTCGATGAAGCCGCAGGTATTGACCACGACCAGATCCGCGTCCTGATAGCTGGCGGAGATGAGATAACCCTCGGCGCGAAGCTGCGTGAGAATGCGCTCCGAATCCACCAGCGCCTTTGGACAGCCGAGCGAAACGAACCCGACTTTCGGCTGCGCGGTTGGTTTGCGGCGGGCGTGTGCTTTGGTGGCAGGCATGCGGTGACCGGATGAAAAACGGCGCGGAAACTGAGGCTCCGCGCCGCGCGAATTCTGTTGTTCGTTTTCAGGAGGCGGTTTTCTTCTGGGGCTGCTTGAATGCTTCAGAAGCGGAAGACGGCGTGTCCGATTTGCCCTCGCCAGCTGCGCCCGCGAAATTGTTTCCGAACGGGAAATTGCCGAAAATCGAGCGCGCCTGCTTCTGAAGCTGCTGCTGCATGTCGAGGAAGGTGTTGGCGCTCTGTTCGAGATAGCTCGACATCAGGCCCTGAATCGTCGGCCCCTGCATTTTTACGAACTGGTTCCATGCCTCGGCGTTCAGCATGGGATTGTCCCCGAACTTCGGCACGCTTTGTTCCTGCAGCCGGCGTTGAATTTCGACGAAGGTCTGGATGTTCTTGTCCAGATAACTGCCCATCATTCCCTGCATCGCGTTGCCATAGAATCGGATGATCTGCGACAGCATGTCCGCCGAGAACATCGGCGCTCCCGCACTTTCTTCGTCGAGAATGATTTGCAGAAGGATGCTGCGCGTAAGGTCTTCCTCGCTCTTGGCATCGACCACTTTGAAAACCACCTGATCGAGTACGAGTTGCTTCACGTCGGCGAGCGTGATGTAGCTGCTCGTTGCCGTGTCGTACAGACGGCGATTGGGGTACTTCTTTATCAGGCGGAATTCTTCAGTCATTTTTTTGTGCAGTCCGGAAAGTTACCCTGCATTCGTCGATGGCCTGCCTGGGGATAAGTCTGCGGCAGCGCGCCAGACCGGCATTATAACCATATGAAAATTAGGTTTTCCTAAAGTTTGCATTGCGAAAGAAATATTTGACACAAATTCTTGTGATGCCTATTATTGCTTTGTTGCAACGCAGCAAGCGGCTTCAGTATCCATCGATAAAAGTTAGATAAACGATTACAGAATATGAGGTTACGATATGAATCGGGTTCCTGAAAAATTTGTCGCGTTGAACAAGAAACAGGCTGAGACGGCGATTCGCGCGTTTCAGATCGGGTTTAACGCTGGGCAAATGCTGATCAAGCTGAATCTCGAGGCAACCAGGTTGTTACTCCAGGAGGGCATGGCAAACATCCCTGCGCTTCCCAAGGCGAGCGACATGACGGGCCTGTCCGCGTGGACCGGACCATTCCGGGCCGGGGCGGACAAAATGTCGGGTTACTCCAGCAATGTTTACGCGATCGGCGGACAGGCATTCAGCGAAATAGGTGATCTGCTGGAACAGACATTGCTTAGTACTAGTGAGGAAGTCTTGGAATGGGTCGATGAAGTGTTGAAATCCTCTTCGATCCCGCAGCCGGAAGCCACGGCGGCCGCCGCGCAAGCGGCGATGGCGAACGCCAGGACGGTTATTGAAGGAATTTCGAGGGCCGTCAGACAGACGGCCGGATGCGCGGATGCCAATGTGCGGGCGGCCGCAGCGGCGACGGCAGAGGCCGTAATGAGGTCCGCGAAGTAACGATTGCAAGGCTCCTCCCCCTTTATCTAAAGGTCTTCCTTTGGTAAAGGTTCAACCCCGGCGGAAACTCGCCGGGGTTTTTTTGCTCCCATTCAGTGCACAAAACGTCACTCAAATGACATGAAACGGCACTGACTGAGGGGCGAGGGACGAGAAACGAGGGGGAGAGTATCTGAAGACTTCGAGGTTTTGACTCCTTCGCGCCTCGTTCCTCGCCCCCCTCGCCTCGCTCCTGGTTTCTACGACATGTGTTGCCCGCCGTTGATTGAAATATTGGCGCCGGTGACGAATGCGGCTTCATCCGAGGCCAGGTAAATAATCAGCCCGGCCACTTCCGCAGGCAGGCCCAGTCGATTCAGCGGGATTTGCGGCAGAATTTTCGTGTCCAGGATGTCCTGGGGAATGGCGGTCACCATTTTGGTTCCGATGTAGCCCGGCGAGATCGTGTTGACCGTTACGCCTTTGCGCGCCACCTCGTAAGCCAGTGCCTTGCTGAATCCGTGCATGCCGGCCTTGGCGGCTGAATAGTTGGTCTGGCCGAACGCGCCTTTCTGGGCATTTACAGACGACACATTGATGACGCGGCCCCACGCCCGCTCGACCATGCCGTCGAGCACTTGCTTGGTCATGTTGAAGACGCTATCGAGATTGGTGTGGATGACGGCGTCCCAGTCGGCTTTCGTCATTTTCTTGAATGTCATGTCGCGCGTGATGCCGGCATTGTTGACCAGCACGTCGACCGGGCCGACTTCGGACTGCACCTTCTGGACGCAGGCTGCGCAGGAGTCGAAGTTGGATACGTCCGCAGCATAGCCGCGAAAATCATAGCCGCGTTTCTTCATGCCGGCCAACCACTCGCCGGCCGTTTTGTTTCCCGGTGAGTATGTGGTGACGACCACATAACCCTGGTCGGCCATCTTCGTGCAGATGGATTCACCGAGGCCACCCATGCCCCCGGTAACCAGAACGATTCTTTTTGCCATGGTCAACTTTCTCCTGCATTCGTTTTTTGGGGTCCTGCCCGGTGTTGCTAAATCGACTTCTCTTTCACATAGCGACCCGGCGCGGGTTCGAGTGCCGGGTATTGCAGATTGCCAGGGCTTGCCGGCGCAGGATTCTGCGTCCCCGATAAGTTGCCCAGCCAGAGCGCCCAGTGCTTCCACCAACTGCCGGTTTGCTGCGCCGCGTCAGCAAGCCACGCATCTGCATCCACCGCGGCCGATGCATTGAGCCAGAAGTGCCGGCGGTTTTTCGAAGCGGGATTCACGATACCCGCTACATGACCGCTCGCACCGAGCACGAATTCGGTGCGCCCGCCCAGTAGTCCGACGCTCGCATGGGCGGATCTCCACGGAACAATGTGATCTTCGCGCGTTGCGACAATATAGGCGGGGGCGGTGATTGCGCCGAGATCCAGCGGCACCCCGCACGCTTCGAGTCTAGCGGGAATTCTCAGATTATTCTCAAGGTACATGTTGCGCAGATAGTAGGCGTAGAGCCTTCCCGGTAGATTGCTGCCGTCCGCATTCCAGTAGAGGAGGTCGAAGGCGCGCGGTCGTCGGCCCTTGAGATAGTTGTTGATGACGAAATGCCAGACCAGGTCGTTGGCGCGCAGCGTCGCGAACGTGCTTGCCAGCCTGCTTCCTGGCATCAGGCCCGGTTCCCGAAAATCTTGCTCGCTGCGTTCGACAAAATCGCGATCAATGTAGACGCTGATATCTCCGGTTTCGGAAAAATCCAGCATCGTCGCCAGCAGCGTCAGTGAGGCAACGAGGTCCTCGTTTCGCGCGGCCATCACCGCCAGCGCCGAGGAGAGCAAGGTGCCGCCGACACAGAAGCCGAGTACATTG
This sequence comes from Betaproteobacteria bacterium, assembly GCA_031414075.1. Classification (GTDB taxonomy): domain Bacteria; phylum Pseudomonadota; class Gammaproteobacteria; order Burkholderiales; family JACQAP01; genus JACQAP01. The sequence goes on from JANOGH010000078.1 coordinate 5,185, forward strand.
ATCCTGGCGGCGCCGCCGATCGCCTTGATGACCTCGAGCGGGGCGAACACGCCTTTCTCGATGTAGTCGTCCCACCCGAGCTGCCCCAGTTCCGGGGGAATGTTTCGCCAGGAAACGATGAACGTGCTGAAGCCTTGTTCGACGCAGAATCGGACGAAGGAATTTTCCGGCTGCAGGTCGAGGATGTAGTACTTGTTAATGAACGGCGGCACGATCAGCAGGGGGTATTCATAGACGTTCGGGGTTGCCGGAGCGTACTGGATCAACTGCATCACTTCGTTCTCGAAGACGACAGACCCGGGAGTCGTCGCGAGGTTGCGGCCGACTTCGAAGGCCTGCTCGTCCGTCATGGAAATGCGTCCGCGGGCGACGTCAGCCGCCAGCAGTTTCATGCCCTGCGCCAGGCTCTCCCCGCTGGTTTCAGCCGCCAGTTTGATGACTTCCGGATTGGTCGCCGCATAGTTGTTCGGCGACATGGCGTCCGCCAACTGGCGCAACTGGAACTGCAGCCGCCGCTTGGCATGCGGCTCCAGTTCAGCCAGATCGCCGAGCCCACGCAGGAATCGCGAATTGAGCAGATAAGCCTGTTGCAGGTATTGAAAGTAAGGCAGGCGCCATTCGGGCGCTTCGAAGCGGTTGTCATCCTTTGCCGCATCAAG
>JANOGH010000079.1:0-2276 GCA_031414075.1 Betaproteobacteria bacterium
TGATGTTCATTGCGATGGGTCATTGACGGATCGTGTGCGTGTTACTTTGGCATTGAATCGGAGCCGCGCGAGCGGCCTCGCGTAGCCGCTTTGAGCGGCTCACAAACCAAAGCCCCCGGCTCTGCCGGGGGATGCTTACTCCCTGTTTTTTTCGCCGTCATTGGCGTATTCGTATTCCACGACCTTCTTGTCTTTCACGTAGCGTTGCGAAGCCGTATTGAATTGCGCGAAGTGGCGCGACTTCAGATGGACATCGAAGGCAGCCCGGTCGTGGTAGATTTCGTACAACACGATGTGATCGGGCGCGCCCTTTTCGATGAGGACGTCGAAGCGATCGCAGCCGGGCTCCTCGGTGAGCGACTTGTGGGCGTTTTCCTTGACCAGGATGAGGAACGGCTCAAGCGTGCCGGCATGCAGATTAAAATCGACAGTGATGACGAAGCGGGCCATGGATGCGGTGAACGATGAATGGGCAATGGAGAATGGTGAATGGTAAATCGTAAATCGCAATCGGTGAAGAAAAAAAGCGGTCAAATGATGCGACTTTGCAGCCAGTCGGCAGAGACGCCGTGCCCCTGATTGCCGCTTATGACAGGCGCAATGGCGAACAATATCAACAACAATATCAACAAGGTACTTCAGACTCTGCGGTGGGTAGAGGCCGCTGGCTGGGCATAAAACGCGAAAAGCGCTCGTCACTCCTGAATGTCATAGCGGCGCATGAAGCGCCGGTCGATCCGGTTTTTCCATCGCCAGACCCAGTCGCCCTGCAATGCGAGATCGCCGCGCGAAGCGATGGCATGGCGATCGCCGGTGGTGATCAAAGCCAGTGCATGGCGCTGTGCCTGCCACGCGATGGGCGGCAGGTCCTGCAAGACGCGTCGCAGGTTGTGCGCGAGCGGCGGCCCGGCGCGCACGGCGAATACACCGGATTTGGGCCGCGGATGGTTTCTCACCGTGGCGATATCGCCGGCGGCAAACACGCCCGGATGCGAGACCGACTGCAGCGCATCGTTCACCAGGAGGAAGCCGCGCTCGTCGGTGGCCAGTCCGACCGAGCGTGGCCAAAGCGACGGCGAAGCGCCGGTGGCCCACGCAATCAGTTCGGTCGCGATCGTTGCACCGTTGTGCAATTGCAATCGCCCCCGATCCACGCGTTCGACCCGGCTGTTCGACCGCAACTTGACCCCGCGAGCTTCCAGCACGCGTTTCAGGATTGCGCGCGCAGACGCATTGTGACCGGGGAGGAGTTCGGGCCCGTCGCCGATGAGCTCGAATTCCGGCCGTAGCGCGGGCGCGATCTCGCGCAACCGATGTTGCATCGACAACAGGACTTCGGCGCCGGCCGCTCCCGCACCGACCATGGCGATATGGCGGGGCGCGCGGCCGCTCGCCGCCATGCGGCAGACCTCCTCCCATGCCGCCATGAAACGATCTATCGGCTTGACTGACAGCGCGTGCTCGACCGCGCCCGGGGTCTCCAGTGCGGGAGATCGGCTGCCAATATCCACGGACACGAGGTCGAACGGCAGGGTCTGCCCGTTCTCGCAGAACACCAGCCGCGCGTCCGCATTGATGCCGTTGCAGGATGTCGGCAACCACCGGCAGCGGGCGAAGCGCGCCAGCCGCGCCAGATCGATGTGACACTCGGTTCGCGTGTAGTGTCCGGCTATCCAGCCCGGCAACATGCCGGAATAAGGGGTATCCGGATGCGGGCTCACCAGGACGAGCTCCGCGCGCGCCGGCGGCTGCATGCCGAAGCGGCGCAACACTTCGACGTGGGCGTGCCCGCCGCCGATCAGTACCAGGCGCTTCATGGTCGACATTCCGGCCGGTTGCACGGCGCTTTATAGGGAGTAAAGACAACTATCACCACGGAGGACACGGAGGACACGGAGGAAAATCATAAACGAGAAAATATAGTGAAGTTAGATGCAAATCCGCCCCTCAAGTGACCTCCGATGGCAGTTCCTGATACTCGAGTATTCTTTTTCTGCACTTGCCATTCCTCCGTGTCCTCCGTGGTTCCACTTGCCCTGGCACTATTGCGTGAAGCGGATATCGCCGTAGAACGCGGTGGCGGATTCGCCGGTATTGTCGGTATCGGTGGCCACGGCCACGCCGGATACCGGAGGCGGATCCTCGCCGAAGGCGGCACGGAAATCGTCGACTATATTGCGTCTCACGGTGACCCACTGGTTCAGCCTCGATCTTCGTCAACCCGACGCAGTTCGCGCCGCACGAGGATTTTGCGCGTTATCCTCGAGATGAGGCGG
>JANOGH010000080.1:0-1940 GCA_031414075.1 Betaproteobacteria bacterium
AATCGTTTTCCGCGGCCATGAGTGATACCGCGGCCAGCACCGGCACGGTCGGCTGGCATACCGACATCACGTTCAGTTCCGGTGACAGGAAACGGATGAATTCTCTAATGTAATCGACGTAGTCGTCGAGATGGAAAGCACCGTGGGCAAGGGGCACCATCTTTGCGTCCACCCAGTCGGTGATCCAGACATCGTGGTCGGCCAACGCCGTGCGTACCGTATCGCGTAACAGGGTCGCGAAATGCCCCGACAGCGGCGCGACGATCAACAGCTTGGGCTGCTCGACGTCGACCGCCTTGCGAAAATGCAGCAGTTGGCAGAACGGCTTGTCGATTACGACTTCGCGGGTGATGGCCATGCGCTCGCCATTGACCAGAGCTTCATCGAGCCCCCATTCCGGTTTCGGATAGCGCCGAAACAGCCGCACGAACATCTCGCTGTTGGCGGCAATGGTGCGGGACAGGGGCGAGTAAGCCAGCGGGCTCAGCGGATTGGTAAACAGATGCCGGGCCGCGTCGGCCCATGCAGCTGCGGGCGCCATCGCCGTTTTGTGAAATTCATGCAACTTGTAGATCATCGTGCCTCGTTTCGGAGAAGGCTGAAAAACCGCCGATTTCCCAATGTGAAACGCCCGGAAGCCCAGACCCGGGGACTGTAAAGACTCCGTCATGGAGCGTCAAGGAAGCGATATGACCCGGTCCCGACTGCTATAGCGGCCCGAGCGGGGGTTCCTGCATGGCCGCAACCTGCTCCCGCAATTGCAGAATCTGGTCCTGCCAGTATTTCGTCGCGTGGAACCAGGGAAATGCCGCGGGAAATGCCGGGTCATCCCAGCGCCGGGCAATCCAGGCCGAATAATGGATCATCCGCAACGTACGCAGCGCCTCGATGAGTGCGAGTTCCCGGCGGTCGAATTCCGCGAAATCCTCGTACCCGGCCAGCACGTCGGAAAGCTGCCGGGTCATCGAAGCCCGGTCACCGGACAACAGCATCCACAGATCCTGCATGGTGGGGCCCATGCGGGCGTCGTCGAAGTCAACGAAATGCGGCCCGTCGTCCGTCCACAGCACGTTGCCGGGATGGCAATCCCCATGCAAGCGTAAGTTACTGACCGGGCCGGTACGATCGAAGCAAGCGTGCACACCGGCCAATGCCTGGTCGATCACGCTGGAATAGGCGTCGCGAAGATCGGCCGGAATCCATTCGCTGCCGAGCAGATAGGCGCGCGGTTCCTCGCCGAAACTCGCTATGTCGAAAGCGGGACGGTAAACGAAATGGTTGATCGCGCCGACGGCATGAATGCGCCCGATGAAGCGGCCCAGCCATTCCAGCGTATCGGGATTGTCCAGTTCCGGCGCGCGTCCGCCGCGGCGCGGATACAAGGCGAAGCGAAATCCCTCGAACATATGCAGCGTCGAACCGAGAATCACCAGGGCGGGCACCGCCGGAATCTCGCGCCCGGCCAGTTCCGCGGTAAAGGCATGCTCTTCGAGTATCTGCTCGTTGGTCCAGCGCGCAGGACGGTAAAACTTGGCAATGAGGGGCTTCTCGTCCTCGATCCCGACCTGATAGACCCGATTTTCGTAGCTGTTCAAGGCAAGCAAGCGCCCATCGGTGCGGAATCCGGTGGAATCGATCGCGTTCAGAATCAGATCGGGCGTCAGCCCGGCATACGGTGGTGCCGTTTCGCTCATGCCGCGACGATACGCGAAAACTTCACCGCTGAAGCGACACCGACGCCGCCAAGACGCCAAGAGCGCCAAGGAAGGACGAAGGCAGAAAGAAATACTGGAGTGAAAACCTGGCACGGTGGTCAATTTACCGCTGAACCCGCTTTTAACACTCACGCTGTTCTTTCTGCATCGGTGCCGTCGGCCTTCTCGATGCGAACCGAACCCGGCCGGATGCGCGTGATCAGCGGGGTGTGGCGCGGGTAGATA
>JANOGH010000081.1:0-4002 GCA_031414075.1 Betaproteobacteria bacterium
GTTTTCTGCCGGATTTCTCTTCCTTCGCTTTTCCTCAGCGTCCTCCGCGTCCTCCGCGTCCTCCGCGGTAAAGCGTCTCTAGGCCTGCAGGAGTTTTGAGGCAGAATGACTGCAATGGAAACTTTCCCCACCATTGCGGCAGTCGACCTCGGCTCCAACTCCTTCCGGCTCCAGGTCGGGCGAGTGGACGACGACCAGATCTATCCCCTCGATTCGTTGCGCGAGCCGGTGCTGCTCGCCGCCGGGCTGACCGCGGACAAGCATCTCGACGACGCGGCACAGAGCCGCGCTATCGAGTGCCTGAAGCGTTTCGGCGAGCGCCTGCGCGGATTGCCTGCCGGCGCGGTGCGCGCAGTCGGCACCAATACGCTGCGGGTGGCCAAGAATGCGCGCGAATTCGTGCCGAAGTTCGAAGCTGCGCTTGGATTCCCGATCGAAGTTGTGGCCGGGCGGGAAGAAGCACGGTTGATCTACCTCGGCGTCGCGCACAGCCTGCCCGCCAGCCCGGAGATACGCCTGGTCGTGGATATCGGTGGCGGGTCGACCGAGCTCATCGTCGGCGCCGGCCACCAGCCGCACCGGCTGGAAAGCCTGTACATGGGTTGCGTGAGCTACAGCCTGAAGTTCTTTGCCGACGGCAACCTCGCCAAGTCCAGCATGAAGCACGCCGAAACCGCCGCGCGCATTGAGCTGGAGACCATCAAGAAGCAGTTCTCGCGCAAGCACTGGCAGCAGGCGGTCGGCTCGTCCGGCACGGCGCGCGCGATCGCGGACATCATCGAAGGCAGCGGCTGGAGCACCTCAGGGATCACGCGCGAGGGGCTGGAGCGTCTGCGGCAGGCGATGCTGAAGGCGGGCGATACGGCAAGGCTGGACCTGCCGGAATTGAAAGACGACCGCATCGCCGTACTGCCCGGTGGCTTCGCCATCATGAGTGCGATTTTTGCGGAGCTCGACGTCGAGCACATGGCGCCCGCGACCGGCGCCATGCGCCAGGGCATCCTGTGGGACATGATCGGCCGCGCGCACCGGCGCGACATGCGCGAACTGACCGTACGCCAGTTCATGAAGCGCTACCACGTGGACGCCAGCCAGGCGCATCGCGTCGAGCGATTGGCGCTCAGGCTGTACGAACAACTGGTCGAAGGCGGCAAGGAAGAGGTCGAGTACCCGATGCACATGTTGTCGTGGGCCGCGCGTTTGCAGGAAATCGGCCTGACGGTGGCGCACAGCGGCTATCACAAGCATTCGTCTTATATCGTCGCCAACGCCGACATGCCGGGTTTTTCCAAGATGGAGCAGGCGCAGCTCTCCATGCTGGTGCTGGCGCATCGCGGTTCGCTCGGCAAGCTGCGTGGCCTCGTCAAGGCGGACTACGATTGGTCGTTGCTGGTCGCGTTGAGGCTGGCGGCGCTGCTGCACCGCAGCCGGTCGGACGTGCGTCCGCCCGCGATCCGCGCATCCCGGAAAAAATCCACGTTCACCGTCGAGCTGGATGCGAAATGGCTGGGCGCCAACCCGCTCACCGTCGCCGAGCTGCGCGACGAGATCAAGGACTGGAAGGGACTCGGCGTCGAGCTTTCGGTCCCGCAACTGGCGGAAGTCGAGTCCTCGGAAATGCTGGCGACGGACTGAAACTTAGCCGGACCGCTTCCCATTCGTTCAGCAGATTGACGGTCTCGCTTTTGCCGGCGCCGTCCATGCCACCGATCACGACAACGACCGAAAATCTCACCACGAAGACACGAAGACACGAAGAAGAACAGGAATCCTTAAGCTAATTGGGGATAGAAGCGCGGTGACTGTTCGTAATCCTCTCCCGCCAACTTCGACTTTGTTAGAACATCCGCCAATTTGAGCTTTTTACACACGCTTGCTCTTCTTCGTGTTTCTTCGTGTCTTCGTGTCTTCGTGGTGAGAACGGCATTTTTCTATAGGAGATCCGGCGAGACGACTGCGCGCAGCACGACTTGCGGCGCCTCGCCGCGCACCCTGTGGGAAAGCCACCAGACTGCGCCTTTCTTGATGCTCCAGGGCATCGGTTCGCCGGCGATCAGCAGTGAAGCCAGCAGCCCAAGGGTGGGCTGATGGCCGACCACCAATACGGCGCCCTTCTGCTCGGGCCAGCCGGCAACGGCGAGCACCGCCGCCGGCGAGGCGTCAGGGGCGAGGTGGCGCACGATGTCGAAATTCCCCGTCAATGCCTGCGCCGTTTGCACGGTGCGCTCGGCCGGGCTGACGATAACGCGCGTGTGTTTCGGCAGTCTTGGACGCAGCCAGTTTGCGACGTCCTGCGCCTGCTTTGTTCCCTTGGCGGTTAGTTTTCGCGCCCGATCGGGCATGCCGTCGACGGCTTCTGCATGTCGCCATAAGATCAGATCCATTTCATTGTCCCCACGAAAACTCCCGGTCGATCAAATTGATCTCCACCATTGCGGCAAGTCACCAAAGCGTTTCCAGACCTCTTCGAGCTGGATGCGGCATTGCTCCCCATCGCGCGCGCACCAGCCGCGCAGGAAGCCCACGGCCTGCTGGTAATCCGTCGTCGAATCTTCGGCCGCCAAAGTGTCCAGCAGGTTCCATGCGGTGACATCGTCGTTGAGCCGCCCGAGCAATTCCTGCAGATCAACCAGCGCACGCAGGGTGGCTGCCGCCTTGTCTTCGAACAGTGGCAGAAAAAATTCGATCGCATAGCGCAGGCGCTTGATCTGGATGCGCAGCCGGTGAAGATCCGCCACGCCGAGTCGCGAGACGAAACGTCCGCACTTCTTCACGCGCGTGGTCCGGTGCGACACAATTTTCGCCGCAAACTTCTGCAGCGTCCATTTCGCGGCTACCGGCCGTGCCGTCTCGTTACGCCATTGTCCGGTCCAAAGCGCCTGCGTCATGCGCAGCAGCGTCGCGGTGTATTCCGGCGCCGCGACCGCCGTGCGCGCGGCACGAGCGGCCCGCAGCCGGGCATTCTGAATGCGTCGGCGCAACGCCGCGACCCCGCCATGCTGCCCGGACCCCGCGTGCGGCAGCGTTTCGAGGGCAAATACGTCCAGATCGCGAGCTTCACCCAGCGATTGCGCCACGCATTTCAGTTCACCCAATGTGCGCGCGAAATGCGACCTGGGTATCGCCGCATCGAATACACGAAATGCCGAGCGCAGACGCCGCGACGCGACGCGGGCCTGGTGCAAATACTCCGGGTTGCGGCCAATGAGCAGCCCGATCTCGTTAGCCTGCAGATGGGCGAGACAATGGAACGCGACGGTGACGAAGGCGGCGTCGACCGTCATGTCCGCCGACAATGGCGGTGTCGATGCTTTCACCGGTGCCGGAGCGATGCGTGCCGCAAGGGCGTAGCCGCGCTGTGCCTTGCTGCGATTGTCGAGTCTGACCGGCATCCCGCGAACAATCTCTAGCGCCAGGTCGAACAATGCGTCGGTCTCTCCCGCCTTGAGCTCGAGCTCGATTTCGCAAATCGGGTCGCGTCGCTCGCCCGCGGCTATGGCACCGCGATCCAGGCTGACTTCGATGATCGTTCCGGCACGTGGCAGGATCAGCGTCGAACTGCGTCTGAATTCGGTTGTGAACGCGACCTGGAGTGCTTCACGCGTTTGCTTGCCGGCCAGTTTTCCGAGCCCGGCTTCGATCATGGCCGGAAAGCTCGGTAGCTGTGCCGCGACTTGGGTCTCGTGTTCGGCGCGCCGGTGCAGGCCTGCGGCGGCAATCTCGGCACTCTTGATGGTCTGGATCCAGCGCTTACCTTCGCGCCGCAACCGCAGCACCACGCCGCCGCTTTGCAGGCGGCGATCCGGCGTGTCGTAGTAAGCCGAGAACAGCTGGCGGGATACAGGCCTGTCAGCATGGTGCGGTGTCAGTAAGCCCCACAGGCGCCGTGCGTGCTCCGGTTCCACCGACAGTTTGATTTCGATCTCCTGAGCCATTCGGAGCGACCCCCCCCACGCAACTCAGACCGGTGCCGGGCCGGAAGAAAGCTTGGCGAGCAATGCC
>JANOGH010000082.1:0-1699 GCA_031414075.1 Betaproteobacteria bacterium
CGCCACATCGGCGTAAAGCTCGACAATAACGACTGGGAGAAAATCGGCTACGACATTCCGCTGCTGGTGAACCTGCAACCGGCCGGCGAGTACCTCGGCGAAGAGTACCACCGCGCCGGCGGCGTGCCGGCGGTGGTCAACGAATTGATCAAGGCCGGCAAGATCCACAAGCAGGCACTCACGGTCAACGGCAGGACGCTCTACGAGAACTGCAGGAAGACCCCGGTCCAGGACGCGCGGGTGATCTGGCCCTACGCGAAGCCGATGAAGCGGCAGGCCGGCTTCCTCAACCTCAAGGGCAACCTGTTCGACAGCGCGATCATGAAGACCAGCGTGATCTCGGAGGCCTTCCGCAAACGCTACCTGTCTGATCCGAACGACCCGAACGCATGGGAGGGCCGCGCCATCGTGTTCGACGGTCCTGAGGACTACCACCACCGCATCGACGATCCGAAGCTGAGGATCGACGACGACTGCATGCTGTTCGTGCGCGGCGCCGGTCCGAAGGGCTATCCGGGTGCCGCCGAAGTGGTGAACATGCAACCGCCCGCGAAACTGATCAAGCAGGGCATCACTGAGCTGCCGTGCATCGGCGATGGCCGCCAGTCCGGCACCTCCGGATCGCCTTCGATCCTGAATGCCTCGCCGGAAGCGGCCAGCATGGGTGGTCTGGCGATCCTGAAGACGGGCGACCGCGTGCGCATCGACCTGAACAAACGCACGGCGAACATCCTCATCAGCAAGGCCGAGGTCGAGCGCCGCATGAAAGCGCTGGAGAAGCAGGGCGGGTTCAAGAGCCCGGCCAGCCAGACCCCGTGGCAGGAAATCCAGCGCGGCATGGTGGATGAACTTTCAAACGGCATGGTGCTCAAGCCCGCGGTCAAGTATCAGAGGATCGACAAGACCAAGGGTGTGCCGCGGGATAATCACTGATGTTGAGGTGCGAGGGACGAGGTGCGAGGTGCGAGGGGCCGGCCGATGGCCGGCTATAAACGCGTTCAACGCGAAGGACGCAATGGGAAACTCGCGTCGGGTAGATCAAGGTGCGACTATAAAGTATAGGCCTGACCCTAACGTCCTCTAACGTCTCTGGGCTTCTGACGATGCGACTGAGGTCATCACATTTCCTGATACTCGCTGCCATCGTGCTGCTCTTGCTGGTGGTTGCGGGTTTCCTTCAAACCAGGAAGTGGGGTCAAGCGCGAGAGGACCGTACGACCGCGATGACAAAACAGTTGCGGGCCGGTCAGCCTGGGGTGCCGGGGAGAGAACGCTGCAAGCAGAAGTGCTCGGCCATTCATAAGGGCTATGTGTACCGGGCCCGGCAAGACCTGGACAGTGCAGGCAGTTCGCATGTCGAGCCTGAATATTGTGGTTGCGTTTAGCACGGTGTCGAATCAGACCACTTCCCGGTAAAACGCCATGAGCAAACTGTCCGCCAAGATAAAAGAAGAATTCCAGGCACTGCTCCCGCCCACCATTTTCTTCTTCATTGCCTTGCACCTCGTTGCGCTCCTCCGCGTCCTGATGCTGGAGGGAACGGGGATCGTGCTCGGCACGTCGATTTCGGTAACGGTGGCCGCCCTGATTCTCGGCAAGGCGGTGCTGATAGCGGACTTGCTGCCATTCATCAATCGCTACCCCGACAAGCCGCTGGTCTATAACATCGCCTGGAAGACCACGATCTACGTCCTGGTGT
>JANOGH010000083.1:0-1561 GCA_031414075.1 Betaproteobacteria bacterium
CTGGTTTCCGCGGCCGATCATGTGTCGGTTCCCGATGCCGAGCTCTCGCGCTGGGTTGCGCAGCAGCTCGAGCCGTACAAAGTCCCTGCTCACTACGAATGGGTGTCAGCGCTTCCGCGGACGGCTTCGGGAAAACTGATCCGCGCTACGCTGCGCGAGCGGGCGGCATCCACAAACTGAATTGACGATACGAAGAAAGCAGCTATGCACAACGACCTGAAGCAGGCATTGCACACCGCGCTAGTCACCCAGTTCGGAGCCAAGCGTGGTGCCCTCGATGACAATGCCGGGCTATTCTCGACCGGCGTCATCGATTCGCTTAGCGTGATGGACCTCGTGTGCTTCGTGGAAGGCCAGATCGGACAAGCCGTTCCGGCAACGGACATCACGCTCGAGAACTTCGACAGCATCGCGCGAATCGTGGCGTACGCGCGCACACTCACCGGCACGGAGATGGATTCATGAGAAAATGGCTCAACAAGCTGCTGCGTGACTTGGCGCTGCGCGGATACGACCGGCCGTATGCCAGGTTCTGCCATCCTGGCGGCCTTGCGTGGGCGCAGATGCTGCGCGAGCGCGGCGACTTCTACGCGATGGGCGACGACTGCTATATCGAGCCCTCCTCCCAGATCACCGACCGCGCTTACATCAGGATCGGCAACAATGTCCGTATAACCGCCTGCTGCCTCCTTGGCCACGACGGCACCGTCAACATGATCAATCGTGCGCTTGGACTGCGACTCGACGGCGTCGGCAAGATTGATATTCGCGACAATGTCTATATTGGCTACGGCGCGATCATTCTACCGGGTGTCACGATAGGACCGAATGCCATCGTATCGGCAGGCTCGGTCGTGCGCTCCAATGTCGCCGACGGCGATGTAGTGGCCGGCGTACCGGCCAAGCGCGTGGGCCGCTTCGCGATGTCGGTCGAGATCGCGAAAGCGAAAAACAACACCTATCCCTGGCGCCACCTGATCGAGGCGCGCAACAGCGAGTTCGATCCGGCTATGGAGCCCGAGCTGGTCCGTCAGCGCGTACTGCACTTCTACGGCGCCCTGCCTCAGTCCCAGTCGCAGGCGCCTCGCAAGCGCAGCAACCGGACGTGACCCCACGTTGGTGCGGGCAGCATCTCGGAGAAGTGTATCGAGAGGTGGCGAGGCAGGAGGAAAACCGAATCGAAGGCAGACACTTTTTGATGGATCACGTGCGCATGATGCTGACGGTAGCGCCGAAATACGTGGAATCGCAGGTTGGGGGAATTTCAAGAAGAGTGCGATCTATCTGGCGGAGGTGTATAGAGAGAACGCAAGCGCAATTTCATCGGTCAGCATTTCTGAGCCTAAGGCTATTTCGATTCGACAGTGAGTCGGGATGAAGCGATGATTCGGGAGTACACCCGCAACCAAGAGGAAGGTGGACGAGAAATTGGAGCAGATGAAGCTTTGGCAATGAGCGGCCACCGTTGAGGTGGCCGAAGAGAATCGGGGGCCGCGTTGGCGACCCCGGCAAACCGCTTTGAGCGGCTTACAACTGAAAGCCCCCGGCTTTGCCGGGGGGG
>JANOGH010000084.1:0-2114 GCA_031414075.1 Betaproteobacteria bacterium
ACGCAGAGGAAAAACATGAGGGATAACGAATGGGTGGTTCCAAGAGACAGGCAGCCATCATCGTGAGGCCCAGACATCGTTCATGCGCACCACAGGAACCCCGCCAAAACATTCCGGTTTGGTTTCCCTCCGCGTCCTCTGCGGTGAGTGTGTTTCTGCCTGAAGGTACGATTGCGCGCTAACGTATAATTCCACGACCCTTTTCGGCACCGCCATGCTCATCCATCCGCAATTCGATCCGGTCGCCGTTCATCTCGGGCCCCTGGCTATTCGCTGGTATGGCCTGATGTATCTGCTGGCATTCGCCATGGTGCTGGTGCTGGGACGCTATCGCATCAGAACCCAGCCGTGGCGAGGCTGGAACCCGCGCAATCTCGACGACATGCTGTTTCTCGGCGTGATCGGCGTTGTCCTCGGCGGCCGGCTGGGATATATCCTGTTCTACAAGTTCGCCGACTATCTGCATGAGCCGCTGCGTATTCTGTACGTCTGGGAAGGCGGCATGTCGTTTCACGGCGGCTTCCTCGGCGTGATCCTGGCGATGCTCTGGTTTGCGCGCTCGCGCCGGATAAGCTGGCTGGCAGTGACCGATTTCATCGCCCCGCTGGTCCCGCTCGGATTGGGCGCGGGACGCATCGGCAACTTCATCAACGCGGAGCTGTGGGGACGGCCGACCGCTGTGCCGTGGGCGGTGATATTCCCGAACATCGACAACCTGCCGCGGCATCCTTCGCAGCTCTACGAGTTTGCGCTCGAGGGACTTGTACTGTTTGCCCTGCTGTGGTGGTTTTCCACGAAGCCGCGGCCCACGGGTGCGGTGTCCGGCCTGTTTCTGCTGGGATACGGGATACTGCGATTTGCCGTCGAATACACCCGCGAGCCGGACGGCTTCCTTGGGCTGCTCGCTCTTGGATTCTCGATGGGACAGTGGCTCAGCGTGCCGATGACTTTGAGTGGCATCGGACTGCTGGCGTGGGCCTATCGCAAGAACAACTAGTTGAGATCGCCCTGCTTGTTGGGAGGCTTGATCGCAAAAAAACTGCGCCGGTGCAGCAGACGACGGAAGTTGTTGAGCGACAGCAGGTGGGAATAGATTTTCTCCAATGCTCCGGCTGACATCAACCGTCGCAATTGCTCGGCAGGCAGCGCTTCGAGCGTGCTCCGCGTTACCCGATGCATGCCCTCCAGCTGCATCGTAAATCCGTCGACTTCAGCCTTCATCGTGAAGGGTTCAAGCAGCTTCAGCTCGGCGATCAGCTGGCACAACGACTCGCAGCGCACGAGGTCCTGCTCGTAGTCGAAAATCAGTTTTTCCAGCACGGTCCACTGCGACAGCGCCTGGCCGTCCGCATCGTAAAGGGGCGTGCCCGAATCGTGCAAGGCGCTTTGTTCGATGCAGACGATGCGTTCACTCTGCGGCTGGCCGTCCGCCGTGACCCGGCTCATGCAGAACGGATAACGGCGCACATAGGCGGGCAGATAAGTGCGCCGGTCCCACATGCCGTCGGTCAGAATGAACAGGTTCTGCTTTACCTGCATTCCGAGCACTACCACCGCGTTGAATGTGTTGCCGTCGTCGCCGGTAACAAAGACGATCGGATAGTCCCGGCAAGCCGGTTCGAATTCCGAAAGGCTCAGGGGCATCGCGTGCAGCCGGTGGAAAATGGCCGGCGTCTCCTCGGCCCGTGGCAGGAGAACATTGTGGTTCTTGAGCAACGGCGTGATCTGCTCGTAACCCAGCGGCGGGGCGATCTTCATCGGACGAGGCTCGCTTTTTAGTGACATTGTTTTCAGTATAATGACGCCGCACAGCATCAGCACGGAATTCCGCCATATCCGGGGACGTAGCTCAGCTGGGAGAGCGTCGCGTTCGCAATGCGAAGGTCGGGAGTTCGATCCTCCTCGTCTCCACCACTACCACTCTGAAGCCCCTGCCCGGGGCTTCTTTTTCCCCTCTGCAATCGCTCCCTTTACAAAAAAATGAAACTCAGTTAAATGATAATTGGAGTTGGCTTTTAACTTAATGCGCTGTTTGTATTTGCGCCGCCATTTGGAAAGTTTGGAGAAGAAAATTCCTTTGGTGAGGTAAGAATGTAAAATAGGATGCATCTCTA
>JANOGH010000085.1:0-3574 GCA_031414075.1 Betaproteobacteria bacterium
TTCTCTTAACTGTCTTTCCTCTGCGTCCTCCGCGTCCTCTGCGGTGAAAGTGTTAAACAATTAACAAAGCAATCACGGGTGAGAACATGACGCAGGTCGACGAACGGGCGCTCGTGCGCAAGATGGCATGGCGCGTGCTGCCGTTTCTGCTGCTGGTCTTTCTGATTTGCATCATCGACCGGCTCGATCGTCGCAGTCGTCGTCGGCCGCAGCGTCACGCATTTCAACGAAGCACGCCAACCGGCCTGATCGCCGGCGCAAATCAACGCTGCCGGGCGGATTCGAGCGCATCGAGGTTGATGCGCGCCTTCCAGTAATCAGGGTCTAGTTCGATGGCGTGCTCATAGGCGAGCCTCGCTTCTGCGAGGCGGCCGGCCTGCTCATAGGCGTAGCCTAGATTGTTGGCGACGCGCGGCTTGCCCGGTGATTTCAACGCTGCATCTTCCCAGAACGCCACGGCCGATGCGTAAATCCGGTTTCGCTGCACCGTGGCGAAACCGAGCCCGAGCAACATCACGGCCGTTACCGCACCGACCAGCCAGCGACGATTCGCGCGCGCAAGTAATTTCTGCACACCGATGCCGATCGCGAAGAACACACCGATCGACGCGAGATAGAGCTGGCGATCGTTGGCGACGTCAAGCCGCGGCAGCAGCGAATTCGTCGGCAGAAGATGAAGAAAAAACCAGAGGACGGCGAATGCAAGCCACCAGCGTTGGCGCAGATTGCGCAGCCCGACGACGACGATGGCGAGGATCGCAAGGATCTGCAACGCCAAGGTCGGAGTAAGCGCAGTCATCGTCGGCAAATCCGGATCGATGCTCATGCGCCAGGGCAGAAGCAGTTGCCCCGCGAGATAGGACACCGCATTCGCCTGCGTCAGCAGATTGTCGATCACGCCACGGGCGGAGATGCTGACATCGAGCAAATGGCGATAGGTCGGGCTGGCTGCCATGACGAGCAATCCGCCGACCAGCACCAACCCGTGCCAGGTCTGGCGGCGCAACATCTGCCCTGCCGTGAACTGATGCCGCGCGCCTGCAGCATCCAGCAGCATTAAAGCGAACGGCAGGGTGACTGCCGTTTCTTTCACCAGCAGCGCTGCGCCGAACAACCCGGCCGACAGGCCTCGCCATGCACGCGGACTCGGCGTCCGCTCCGCATGCAACCACGCCAGCACGGCGCCGAGATAGAACAGGGCCATCATCGAAACCGAACGGCCGGACACATAAGTCACGGCTTCGGTCTGCACTGGATGCAGCGCGAACAGCAGGGCGCCGACCAGCGGCGCCCAATCAGTGCCGGATTGCCGTTCGCGCAGAGCGCACAGCACACGGTAGGCCAGCACGGCATTGGCGGCGTGCAGGAAAACATTGAAGAGGTGGAAACCGAACGGTCCGGCGTCGACCATCCAGTTCAGCGCATAGGAAAACTTCAGCAGCGCGCGGATGCCGGGCATGGAATCCCGCCACGCCGCAAGAGAGTGCACGGACGGGTTGTTTACGATGACGTTGTAGTCATCGAACTGGAACATCCCGGTCAACGCGTTGAAGTACGCCAGCAGTACCGCGACAGCCAGGACCGCGGGTGCGGTCGGCTCACTGCGCGGCATGGGTGCCGGATTCGTCGAAAGCGTTCTCGATGATGCCGATTGCATCCCACCAGCGGCTTTTCGCGTTCAGCATGACCAGAAGGACTTGCGCGCCTTCTTTGCGCGCCAGCACGATCAGACATTTGCCCGCTCGGCTGGTATACCCGGTCTTCACGCCGATTGCGGGCGCGTAGCTCCCGATCAGGGCGTTCTTGTTCTTGAAGCGGAAGTGGCGCCTGCCGTCGGCGGTGGCGATTTCAGCCTCGGGCTTTGCAACAAGCTCGGCGAATTCCGAATGGGCCAGCGCTGCGCGCGCAATCCGGGCAAGGTCGTTTGCGCTCGAATAATGCTCCGCCGCATCGAGGCCGCAGGGATTGGTGAAATGGGTATTGCCCAGGCCAAGCGTTTGCGCCCGTGCGTTCATTTTGGCGACGAAGGCACCCACGCTGCCCGCATTGAATTCGGCGAGCGCCGCACAGGCGTCATTGGCGGAAGCAATCAACGTCGCAGCCAGCAATGCCTCGACCGAGAGCCGGTCGCCGCTCTTGAGTCTGATCCGAGAACCCGTGGCCTGCGCGGCTGATAGGCTGACCGTGACGATCTGCGCAGGCCGATAGGCTTCCAGCACCAGCAGCGCGGTCATGACTTTGGTAAGACTGGCCGGAGGCAGACGCTTGTCGGCCTGTCCGGCCCACAGATCGCGCTCCCCGATCTGCACCAGATAGGCATCGGCGAGTTGCGGGAAAGGATCGGTCGCGGCAGCAATTGCAGACCCGCTGAACAGGCAACACAGCAGGGCGACCGCGATCCTGCTACTTCCACGAAAACGTAAAAACGCTATCACCGCAGAGGACGCGAAGGACGCGGAGGAAAAACGAAAGTCCGATAAATAAAATGGAATTGTTCGATGACTATTTCGGCAATCGTCCATCGAGTATTCCGCATCTTTCTAAGCGTCGGTCCTGTTGTTCCTCTGCGTCCTTCGCGTCCTCTGCGGTGATAGTAGATTTAGAACTTCAGCAGTTTCTTGAGCGACTTGGCGCCTTCCTTGACCGTGTCGCTGACACCCGGTTTGGTCTCTGCCGCGGGCTTGGCTGCCGTTTCGGTCTTAGCCTTGTCATCGGCAACTTTCTTCTTTGCCAGATCAGCACCGTACTTGCCACAGATTTCACTGTAAGGCGATGCCGACATTGCGGTGAAATCCATGCCGGTGCAATTCTGCTGCGCCACTGCACGTCCTTCCACCGGACAATTATCCGAGATGAAAGGCCAGTCCTTCTTGTCCAAGGCGACTTTGCACGCGGGGGCACTCACCGTCGCGGGATCAGTACCGCACGCCTTCATCGCGTCACGCCAGTTCTGGTGCTTGCTGGCCACCTCCCTGAAGGCGGCCGGATCGCGCATCTTCTGCGCCATCTTCGCGGTGTTAGCGCAGAAATCGGCTTTCCTGTGCTTGCACATTGCAGCATCCGGCGACAGTCCGTGGCCACCGAAGAACATCATCGGCTCCATCTCCCCGATCTGGTTATCGCACTCCTTCGCCATCATCGCGTTCGACTGGGCTTGGATATCCTTGACCTGCTTGCCAGGGTCCTCCCAGGTGCAGGTGCCAACGCGCTTGCCGGTAAATGCCGAACTCATGTCGAATTTTTCGCCATCGCGCACCCCGCTCGACTTCATCTTTCCCCGGTATCCATCCTTGCCCAGCGTTTCGGTTTCGCCGCTGCCGGTGTACTTGCCATCCTTGCCGTCGCAGGCGAAGCTGAACGTGTACCTGGCGCCACTGCGCTTGGAGTCGGTTACCTTGCAATCCTTCTCGAGCGGAGCCGCGTTCTCCTCCATCGAGCCCTTCTTCTTGCACATCTTCTGGGTCATCGCCGGCATCGTCATGCCTTCCGACTGCATGCTCATGGTCGTTTCCCAGAGCTCATCCGGACCCTCGCCGAACGCCGCCGGAGACCCCAGGGCGATCAGCAGGGCCGC
>JANOGH010000086.1:0-1606 GCA_031414075.1 Betaproteobacteria bacterium
CGTTGGCCACGCCGACAATCGGCTTGTCGAAATCGCCATCCTTGAAGTCGACCGCGCGCAACATCGCACGGTTGGGCGAACGGGCGATGCCCGCGGTGATCAGTTTGCTGCGCCAGTTGTCTGCCATGCTTGCTCCTCTAGGGGTTTGTTGAAATTCGCATGATTTTCGCTATTGTTTGATTTTTTGCGGTGTTGAATTTTTTATCTTTTACTTTTTCTGTTGATCGACGACTCAGGATGCGTAGTGTTGACCGCGCTTCGATGTTTTCACCGCGTTTTCGCGGTGTTTCTACTGCGTTTGCACCACATCGGGCGCACTTATCCCGTCAAGTTCACCAATCGCAACAGGTTGCCTCCCGTGAGCGCCATCTGGTACTGAGCTTTCATGCGTTCAAGCCCACGTACCATCGCACGGCGCATCGTCGACCATGTCTTCGGCCACGCATGGACCCGCTCGGCCATCTGCCGCTTGGTCTGGCTAATCGCGTATCCCTCATATCGAGTAGTGCGTGCATCAATGGCGCTACCGCCGGTACGGCGCGTGTTCTGTGCCACATGCGGGGTGATGTTGCGCGCTCGACATTCGGCAACAAATTCAGCCGTATCGTAGTTCTTGTCGGCACCCAGCGTGCGCCGCCAGGAGGACGCTGGCTCTTGGTCTTTGGCAGCGATCTGGTCCATCATCGTCAATGCGGCCTCGCGCTCCGCCGTGCCAGTCGCGTGCGTCAGCGTGGCCGCCACCGCAAAGCCGTGTCGGTTCTCGGTGAGCGCATGCCCCAGATAGGCCAAATGCGCTTCGCTACCCTGGCTCTTTTTGAACAGTCGTGCATCCGGGTCGGTCGTCGAAGCGTGCGTGTCGTTGCTGCGCTTTTGCCCGTGGAAATTGCCGCCGTCGCCTTCATCATCACTCCCATCCTTGCGCACGAACGAGGCCTGCGAAGCCCAGGCGCGGATCATCGTGCCGTCCACCGAGAAGTGTTCGTCGGACAACAGATTCTCGGCGCGGGCGTCATTGAGCACTTGTTGAAACAGCACTTCGGGTGTGCCGCCTTCAAGCAGGCGCTCGCGGTTCTTGGTGAAGGTGGAATGATCCCACGGCTGTTCATGCAGGGGCAGGCCAACAAACCA
The DNA here is from genome assembly GCA_031414075.1 of Betaproteobacteria bacterium. Lineage (GTDB taxonomy): Bacteria > Pseudomonadota > Gammaproteobacteria > Burkholderiales > JACQAP01 > JACQAP01. The sequence continues at coordinate 1,129 of JANOGH010000086.1, forward strand.
GCGATAGAGCATGTTGTAGCGCAACTGCTCGACCAACTGGCGCTCGCTGCGAATGCCGAACAGGACCTGCAGCATCAGGGCGCGCAGCAGCTTCTCCGGTGGGATCGATTCGCGCCCAAACGCGCTATAGAGTCCGTCGAAGTGGGTGTCCATGCGGGCCAGACAGCCATTGAACACGTCGCGTACACGGCGCAACGGGTGATCGGCAGGTACATACCGATCCAGCCCGCCCACCGTGAACAACTCTTCCTGCATCACATCGGCTCCACGCATCTTGCTATCCCGTTGTCTCGTTTGCACGGCTCATTTCATGGACAGGCAACGCGTGAGAAAATTCAGAGAATTTCAACAAACCCCTAGAGGAGTTTTACTTCGGCAAGGGCAGAGGCTCTCGTAAAGATGCGCACCTGTCGGACACGTCGGACTCAGAAAAGGCTCGTCGCATCGCGGCGATACGTAAAGTCGGACTCAAACCGAT
>JANOGH010000087.1:0-2526 GCA_031414075.1 Betaproteobacteria bacterium
ACCATGCTGCGCTATGGCATAGACGACCTGCGCCTGTTCTACGACGGCGATCTGCGCTTCCTCAAGCAGTTCAACTGAAACGACGCGACCATGCAATTCTCGGAAACCTGGTTGCGCACACTGGTCGACCCGAAGCTGGCCACGGCGGAGCTCGCGCATGTGCTGACCATGGCGGGCCTTGAAATCGAAGACTGCCGGGAAGTCGCGCCGCCCTTTTCCGGCGTAGTGGTCGGCGCCGTGCTGAAAGTCGAAAAACATCCGAATGCCGACAAGCTGAAGGTGTGTCAGGTGGACGTCGGTGGCCCTCAACCGCTTGGCATCGTCTGTGGCGCCCCTAATGTCGTGCAAGGAATGAAAGTGCCTTGCGCGCTGGTGGGCGCGCGCTTGCCCGCCACATCGCCGGATCAGCCGTCCGCAATCATGGCTGCGACCGTGCGAGGGGTAGAAAGCCAAGGCATGCTCTGTTCCGCGCGCGAACTGGGATTGTCCGATGACCACAGCGGCTTGCTGAAGCTCCGGGAAGATGCGCCGATCGGCCTCGATGTGCGTGAAGTACTGGTGCTCGACGACAGGATTTTCACCATCAAGCTCACGCCGAATCGGGCCGATTGCCTGTCTGTGCTCGGCGTGGCCCGCGAAGTGGCAGCGCTGACTCGTGCGCCGCTGCGTCCTCCGGAAACTCCCGCCGTCCCGGCAGTGGGCAAGGCGACATTTCCCGTGAAGATTTCGGCGGCGGACGGTTGCGGGCGCTTCAGCGGGCGAGTCATACGCAATGTGAATGCCGGGGCATCGTCGCCGGAATGGATGAAACAGCGTCTGGAGCGCGCGGGACAGCGCCCGATCTCGGCCCTGGTGGACATCACCAACTACGTGATGCTCGAACTTGGGCGTCCGCTGCATGGGTACGACCTGGACAAGCTCAAGGGCGGCATCGATGTGCGCTTCGGCCGCCAGGGCGAAAAGCTGAAACTGCTGAATGAGCAGACCGTGGAACTCGACGAAAGCGTATTAGCCATCACTGATGCGAGCGGACCGATCGGGCTGGCCGGCATCATGGGCGGCGACAGCACCAAGGCCGACCTTGCTACCCGGAACGTATTCCTGGAAGCCGCGTTCTTTTTTCCGGATGCAATTGCAGGCCGCGCGCGGCGCTACAACTTTACGAGCGATGCCTCCCACCGCTTCGAACGCGGCGTCGATTTCGAAAACAACATCGAGGGGATTGAACGCGCCACCGCGCTGGTGCTGGAAATCTGCGGAGGCGAACCGGGCCCGATAGTTGACACCGTGGCAAAGCTGCCGCAGCGCTATCCGCTGAAAATGCGAGTCTCACGGGCACGCAGGATCATCGGTGTGCAGATACCCGCCGACGAGATGGCGGATATTTTCGCCCGCCTGGGTTTCAAGTTTCGCCGCGAGGGCAGCGGCGCAGACGAGTTCTTTGTCGTCACACCGCCCAGTTATCGCTTCGACATCGAGATCGAAGAGGATCTGATCGAGGAAGTGGCTCGCCTCTATGGCTTCGAGCGCATTCCCGCCAATCCTGCGCATGCCGTCGCGAACATGCTGGCTTTGCCGGAGCGACGCCGCTCGCTGCATGACCTGCGCGAGCGGCTGGCGGCGGCCGACTACCAGGAGGTCGTCAACTACAGCTTCGTGGAAGAAGCGTGGGAAAGGGATTTTGCCGGGAATGCGCACCCGATCCGGCTGCTCAACCCGATCGCGAGCCACCTCGCCGTGATGCGCTCGAATCTGGTCGGGGGGTTGATTGCCAACGTGCGCTATAACCTGAATCGCAAGCTCGATCGGGTGCGGATTTTTGAAATCGGCCGCGCCTTTTTGCGCGATGCCAGCGTCTTGGGCGACGATCTGGAGGTGGCAGGCGTTCGTCAGCCGATGCGTATCGCCGCAGCGGCTATTGGCACTGCGGACGACGAACAATGGGGCGTGGCCGCCCGTAACGTGGATTTTTTTGACATCAGGAGCGACATCGAAGTGCTGTTGGCGCCTGCGCCGGCCCAGGTCGTGGCCGCGCCGCATCCGGCGCTGCATCCGGGGCGCAGCGCGCGCGTGCTGCTGAACGGCGCGGAGGTTGGCTGGATCGGGGAACTGCATCCCCGGTTGCAACGAAAATACCAGCTGCCGGCGCCGCTGGTTTTATTCGAAATGGATGCCGAGCCTTTGCTGGCCCGCAGCCTGCCGCAGTACTGCGAAGTGTCGAAATTTCCACCCGTGCGCCGCGATCTGGCGGTAACCGTGGACGAAAAAATCCCGGTTCAGTCGATCCTGGATGGCCTGATGCAGTCGAAAGCCCCCATTGTCGATGCCATCTCGGTGTTCGACGTCTATCGCGGCAAGGGCATTGAAAACGGTAAAAAAGGTCTTGCATTCCGAGTGTTATTGCAAGATACTCAAAAGACTCTAACCGATGCCGAAGTGGACGCCGCGCTGGCGGGTCTGCTCAGGGTTTTGGAACAAAAATACGGTGCCAAGCTCCGACAATAAGGTGAACCAATGACACTGACC
>JANOGH010000088.1:0-1720 GCA_031414075.1 Betaproteobacteria bacterium
TCCTGCAGCGGGATGTAGTTCGCCACCGCGGTGACGAAGTTCTCGCGGCCGGTTTCATAGCTGTTGAACAAGTAGAAGTCGGTTGCGTCGACTTTGGGATGCTCGGTCAGGAACGGGGCCTCGCGGTGACTGGAGGCGACCGCCGATTGCACGGCGAGCGCGAGTCCTAGCGAGCCGAACACGGCGAATGCGCCGAGCCGGGTGCGTTTGGAAGTGAGTGAGAGTTTCATGTTTGTTGGTTGGGGCCTGGAAAGCACTGCTGTGCAGCCGCCACAACTACGCAGTCCGGTTCGGACTGGATCTGCGAATGTTCACGCTATCCGCAGGGCGCCTGAAGCGCGGCGGGGCCAGAGCGGCCGCACGCTGCGATAAAACCGGGAAGCCTGAATCCAGACTCAATCCCGGTGCGAAATTGAACTTTCTCCGATATTCTGAGATCCGAGCCGGTGGCTCCAAACGTAGGGATCAGGTGATGACCGAAGCTCAGGACCCGGCGCTGCATGCGCACGGGCTTCACGCGCCGCGCTCGGGCGAAGTTCAGGTCTTGCTTGCAGGCATCGCCGCCGGCAGTCAAGTTTCGCTCGCCGAGCTCTACGACCTGACCAGTCGGCAAGTCTTTTCCCTGGCGCACAGGATCCTCAAGGACAGTCACGCTGCGGAAGAGGTCGTGCTCGACGTGTTTCTGCAGATCTGGAAGAGCGCGGCGAGCTTCGATCCCGCCCGGGGTCGCGCGCTTGGGTGGATGCTGACGATCGCGAGATCGCGCTCCCTGGACGCGCTCAGATCGCGCACGGTGCGCAGCGCACGCGAAGAGGATCTGCGCCGGGAATCGCCGAGGGTCGATGGCGCCCTTCAACCCTCCGAAGGCGCGGCACAGGCCGATGTTTCAAAGCGTGTCGTCTCGGCCCTTGCCGAACTTCCGCCGGAGCAGGCGCGCGCATTGGAATTGGCCTATTTTCAGGGCCTCTCGCACACCGAAATAGCAGCCATTCTCGGTCTGTCCCTGGGAACCATCAAAACCCGCATCCGCCTGGGTATGCTAAAGCTGCGAGAGAAGCTGAAGACTTTCGAGGACGCACAATGAATCCCCAACACCGATCGCGCAACGGATCCCAGGACGGCGATCCCTCAAAGCGCGACGCGCAACCTCTCTGCCGCTGGCAGGAGAGCCTGGCGCTTCACGTGTTGGGCTGCCTGCCCCTCACGGAAGTTCCGGGCCTGAAGGAGCACTTGGCGAGCGGTTGCCCGATCTGCGTCGCCGAGCACGCTGACTTGGCGGAAACGGCCGCGATCATGGACGTCTGCCAAGCACAGGACAGCGTTGCGGCGCCGACCCCCAGGCCCGAATTGCGCGCCAGTTTGCTGCGCGAGGTCGAAGAACTGACGCAGGGAGAGTTCGAGCGCCCCTGGCGGTATCTTTGCGCCGCGCCAGGTCGGAATCCCTCCGGACTTTCGACGATTCGCGGCGGCACGGAGGGATTCGAGCGCACCGGCATCGCAGGCATCGAGGTCAAGCCGCTGTTCGTCGACACGGCTCGGCGGCGCGTGACGATGCTGGTCAAGATGGCGGCCGGCACTTCCTATCCGTCGCACCGGCATGCGACGAGCGAAGAGTGTTTCGTCGTCTCCGGCGACCTGCGCGTCGGCGATCGGACGCTGGTCGCCGGCGATTATCAGGTCGCGTCGGAAGGCTCGCTGCACGGCGTGCAATCGACCGAGA
>JANOGH010000089.1:0-5545 GCA_031414075.1 Betaproteobacteria bacterium
CGGTGTTCACCCAGCTTTTCTCCTGGGCGGCGCGAGCCGCATGATGCAAGAAGTCGACCAGCAGCCGAAGCGCGCCATCGTGGCAGTCGTGCAGCTGCCCAGCGCGAGTTAGGACGCGGAGGAAGGCAATAACAAGGAACAAGCCTGGATTGGAAAGTTCTTGGGGTCAATTCCCCGTCGCGGTGAAGGTTGTCAGCACGGGTCTATGAACAATCACTGTGTTCTTACCCCCTTCGAGATTTTCCTCGACTTGATCTTCCTCTGCGTCCTCTGCGTCCTCCACGGTGAGAGTGGTTTTAACTGGCAGTATTTTCTTGAAGCGGAAATTCGATGCGGATTTCCACGCCCGATGCGTCGTCGAGATTCCTGGCCAATGCATGTGCCCCATGAAACCCGGCGATCAGGCGCACGATGTACAGACCCAGGCCGAGATGCGGTTCCGCTTGCGTCTGCTTGTCGCGCACCGAGATCATTGATTCGAACAAGCGGTCCCGCATGCCGGCGGGCAGCGGCGGGCCTTCGTTGAATACGGACAGGCGTACGCTCAACGCCAAAAGGGTACTCCACGCTTCGCGAGGGTATCCGCGCTGCAGCTCGAAGCGGACCGTGCTGTCCTTCACACTGAACTCCACCGCATTGGCGGCGAGCTTGTCCAGCATCTGGGCGATCAGGTCGGGGGCGCCGTAGACCGGAAACGGACCAGGCCCCGCTTCGAAGACGATATTGCGGTTGCGATGCGCGAGCCGGTAGCCCTCGATGCAGCCGCGCACGACTTGCGCCAAGTCGAACTGCTCGCGCTCGACCGAGGCCAGGGATTGTTCGAGCCGGGTGGCTTCGCTCATGCGCGTGAAAATGGTGGTCAGCCGGCCCAGGCCTTCCTCCGCGCGGTGAAGATAGATGCGCGCTTCGTCGGGCAGCTCGACCTGGTTCAGATTGTCGAGAGAAGAGCGCACCACCGCGACCGGCGTGCGCAGTTCGTGCGACAGGCGTCCGGCCAGTGTTTCGAGATAACCGGTGTACTGCTGCAGCCGCCGCAGGATGTCGGCGAAACTGCGGGACAGGTCGCCGAGTTCGTCTCCGGCGTCCGACCCGCTGACGGTGCCCAGCACGCGGCCGTGCGGATCGATCGACTTTTCGGTCTCATCGCGCAGGCGGCGGATGCGCAGCGACAGGCGCGTCGCAAAGATCAGCAGCGCGGCGGTGCCGCCGACATAGACCACCAGCAGGGCGGCGAACAGTTTTTCGAATGCGCGATTGCGCAGTGCGAGCACGTCGTTGGTGGTTTCTTCGATGAGCACGGCGCCGACCACCTTGTCTTCGAGCCACACCGGCTGGGCGGCCGAGAGCACGACCGCGCGCGAATCCGGCGTTAGCCGGCGGCGCGTACCGGTCTGGCCGGTGAGCGCTTCGTCAATTTCGCGCCCTTCCAGGCGGTAGGTGCCGGGTGCAATGTCCTGGAAATCCTCGTTCGGTTCCGACATCGCGAGCCGCAGGATCGGTCGAACCAGAATGTCGGCAGCGGCCTCCCAGAAGCGCGTGAACGCTCCCTGGTCGGGATCGACTGGCGTCGGTGGCGCACGCAGCGAGCCAGCCTGGGCGATGACGCGGCGGTTGACGTCGAGCACCCAGATGCGCGAACGCGCGCGTCCCAGCCTGCGCACCAGTTCGCTGACTTCGGGCGACGGTACGATCACTGCACCGAGACCCTGCTTGCTCGAGGTATCGGACGTGCCGATCGAGCGCGCGGAAGACCCGGCCGCGGGATCATCGACATCGGCGACGGTGAAACCCAGGCGCGGTCCCACTAGCGAGCGCGGCAGGCGCAGTTCCATCAGGTATCCCCCCGGCACCAGACGAAACACGGCCTGAATGCGTGTGTCGGCAATCGGCTCGCCGTCCGCCGTCAAGAGAGTGACCGATGCCTTGCCGGTGCCGCGCGCATCGATGGCGAAGCGCAGGAACTCGTCGTCCGGCGTTACGACCGCCACTTCCAGATGGTCGGCTGTCTGCAGGGCATCCCGGTCGGGATCGCGCAGCACGACCTTGGCGTCCGACACTTCGAACAGGGCGTAGATGGCGTTGCCGTGCCGGCCGATGCGATAGCGCGCGGAGAAAGCGCGAGATTCTGGATTGCCAGCGCCCGCTCCGACTGAATGCGGTGTCACCGCTTGCCGCGCCCAGTCTTCGGACAGGCCATCGACGACGATCGGCGCGGCAAGATTATCGATTCTCAGATCGTTGCCCTGCGCCAGTGCGAACGGATACACCTCGCCGCTCAGGAACAGGCTGGGCCGGTCGTTGAGCGCGGTTCCCACTGCCCGGGCGGTGGCAACGACGCCTTGTTCCTGCACCTTGAGCAGCAAATGCTCGAGCTCGCGCACATAGAGAAACCCGAGCAGCGGGATCAGCAGCAGGATGCTCGCCGCCAGAAACAGTTTCAGGCGCAGCCCGAAGCGCAAACCCGGTCCGCGGCGCCCGACGTTGGCAGGGAAATCAGGGTTCGCCATGCCAGCGGTAACCCAGGCCGTAGACGCTTTGTATCGAATCGAAGGCGGCATCGAGCGCGGCGAACTTGCGACGGATGCGTTTGATGTGGGACGTGATGGTGCTGTCGTCGACCGTCAGGCTCGCTTCGCGCATGAGCGCGTCGCGATCCTTGACGTGGCCCGGGAATTTGGCGAGCGCGTGCACGATCCAGAATTCGGTCAGGGTAAGTTCCACCTGATGCTCCGCCCAGTGCGCTTCCATGCGCTTGACGTTGAGCCTGAGCCGCCCGCGCTCCAGCACGTCTTCGGCGGCCGGCGGGGCACCCATGACTTCGATGCGCCGGAACAGCGCCGCGATGCGCGCCAGCAGATGCGGCAGGCTGATGTCCTTGGTCAGGTAGTCGTCGGCCCCCATGCGCAGGCCCGACACGGTGTCGAGGTCGCCATCGCGTGCTGTCAGGAAAATAATCGGCAGCGTCGACGACATGGCGCGCAGTTCGCGGCACAACGCGAAGCCGCCCTCGATCTCATCCGCCAGCCCGATGTCGATCAGCGCAAGGTCCGGCAGGCGGATGCGCATCGCTTTGAGCGCGTCCGCACGATTGGCGAAGGTTGCGACTTCGTAGCCCTGGCGACGCAGCACGTCCGCGTAGTTCTCGCGGATCGCGGGGTCGTCTTCAATAACGGCTATGCGCCTGGCCATGCTCAAACCTTCTTAAGAAACCCCATTCACCGCAAAGGCGCAAATACCCTACGTGCGTAGCACGTCGGAGTACCCTTTTAGGCGCGAAGGAAGCGCAAAGGAAAGCGAAGTATGCGAGATACAAAGGGCGCTGCATCCGCTGCGAACTACACTTGAGACTTTCGTGACCTGGTTCACTTTTCGTGTTCCATGTTCGGATCTTTCTCCTGCATTCCGTTGCGTTTCCTTTGCGCCTAAAAGGGTACTCCGACGTGCTACGCACGTAGGGTATTTGCGGTGAGGTTTGGGTTTGCCGCACTATACCCGAGCGCAGCCTGGCTACGCGGCGCCACGCGAAATGCCATTGTTTTGCCACATTTCGCCCGCAGCTTTCCCTTTCCCCGACCTTGTCCCGCCCGGGAGCGGCGCTTCAATGGCGTCCGTGCAAGTCGCACTACAACTACCGGGGAACGACATGAATGTATTTCCGAATCGCAGTTTGGCCGGACCGCAGGCGCCGGCTGTTTCAATAGCCCGTGAGGTGGTCCGCATCGTCATCACGGCTGTGCTGGCAGGAACCGCCTTCGCGATCCTGCTTGCGCTGACCGTCCTGTCACTGACCGTCATCGCGCCGCCAGCGCAGGCTTCCGGCGCGCCGGTCATCGTCACTGAAGCCCCCGTGAACGGCGATGGATCCGGTACCGGAGCCGTCACCGCGGCGCCGATCCGCCTCGCCTCCGCGAACACCCAACCGCGGGCCGAGCCCACGCAGCCGCCGCAGCTCGCGGTGCACGAGAAGGTTTACGAATCGCTCGACAAATCGAAGTCGCGGGTCGTGATCTACATCGTGCTCGCGCTGCTGGCCACGGCCCTCGGCTATTTCGGCTATACCGTGGCGAAAGGAAAATCGTGATGACCCGCGCGCTGCATTCCACGGATGGCGGCGCGCGGGGAGGGTCCGGGTCATTTCCGGACGGATCTTTCCTGGCGCGCGGCCTGGACTGGCTGGCGAAGTCCCTGGTGGTGCCGATGGCGTCGCTGGTGCTTGCACTGGGCTTGCTCGCGCCAGCGGCGCAAGCCGATGGCAGCGAGACCACCACCGGTGCGAAGGTGGTCGACGCGGATTCGGAGACCCCTGGCGGCCAGAAGAGCGGCAGCTTCCTCGTGCGTGTGCGCCCCTCGGGCAAGCTGGTGCGCGCGGCCGCGCTGGACACCGACGTCAGGATTTCGGTCAGTGGCATGGTGGCGCGCGCGGTTGTCTCCCAGCGATTCAGGAACGATTCGCCGGACTGGGTGGAAGGCATCTATGTCTTTCCGCTGCCGGAGAATGCGGCCGTCGACCGGCTGCGCATGCAGGTGGGCGAACGCACGATCGAGGGACAGATCCGCGAACGCGCAAAGGCGCGCGCCGAGTACGAAGCGGCCCGCGATCGCGGCAGCCGGGCGTCGCTGGTGGAGCAGGAACGCCCCAACATCTTCACCAGCAGCGTGGCGAACCTCGGGCCGGGTGAGACGCTGACCGTGGAGATCGAATACCAGCAGACGCTTCGCTACGAAGATGCAGCAGTCAGCCTGCGCTTTCCGACCGTTGTGGGCCCCCGCTACATTCCGGGCACGCCGCAATCGGAGGTCAGGGGATCCGGCTGGTCGCCTGATGCGGACCAGGTGCCGGACGCATCGCTCATCACACCGCCGGTTGTCGCGGAGGGCGAGCAACCGCGCAACCCCGTTACGCTGCATGTCGCACTCGACGCCGGCTTTCCGGTGGGCGAGGTCAAGAGCCGCTATCACGCGGTCACCGTGGAGAAGAGGGACGACAACCGCTACGAGGTCTCCCTGGCGGTCGGCCCGTTTGCCGCCGACCGGGATTTCGAGCTGGTGTGGCACCGGCTTGCGGGGGCGCAACCGCGCGGCAGCCTGTTTCGCGAAACGAAGGACGGTGAAACGCATCTGTTGCTGACGATCTTTCCGCCGGTCGGCAGCCAGGCTGCCGAGAAGCGCCTGCCGCGCGAGGCGATCTACGTGATCGATACGTCCGGATCGATGCAGGGTGCGTCGCTCGAGCAAGCCAGGCAGGCATTGCATCTCGCCCTCAAGCAGCTTGCCCGCGAGGACCGCTTCAACGTCATTCAATTCAACTCGGTGACGGACAACCTGTTCGCCTCGCCGCGCGAGGCGAACGAGAAAAATCTCGACGCGGCACGGCGTTACGTCGACAAGCTGCGCGCCACCGGTGGCACCGAAATGGCGCCGGCACTGCGCGCGGCGCTCGATTCGCCAGCGCAGGAGGGGTACCTCCGCCAGGTGGTGTTCATGACCGACGGCAGCGTCGGCAACGAGGACGCGCTGTTCAAGCTGATCCAGAAGAAACTCGGAC
>JANOGH010000090.1:0-12375 GCA_031414075.1 Betaproteobacteria bacterium
CGTACAAACCCTGCGCCTTGAAGTAGGCGGCAAACGCGTCGATCTCCTTGTCGGTGCGACCCGTCCCCCTGAAGTATTCGATGGTGGCATCGTCGACCGGAAAAAAACCCATCGTTGCACCGTACTCGGGCGCCATGTTGCCGAGGGTGGCGCGATCGGGAACAGCAAGGCTTGCCGTGCCTTCCCCGAAAAATTCGACGAATTTGCCGACCACTTTCTGCTGGCGCAGCATTTCGGTCACCGTCAGCACCAGGTCGGTCGCGGTTACGCCCTCGCGCAGCCTGCCGGTGAGGTTGACGCCGACGACATCGGGGGTTAAAAAATACACCGGCTGTCCCAGCATTCCGGCTTCCGCCTCGATGCCGCCGACGCCCCAGCCAACCACCCCGATGCCGTTGATCATGGTGGTATGCGAATCGGTGCCGACCAGCGTGTCGGGATAGTACAGAGCGTTTTTTTCGTGCACGCCGCGAGCCAGGTATTCGAGGTTCACCTGGTGAACGATGCCGACTCCGGGAGGCACGACCTTGAACGTGTCGAAAGCCTGCATGCCCCATTTCAAGAACTGGTAGCGCTCCTTGTTGCGCTGGAATTCCAGTCTCATGTTCAGGTCGAGCGCCTCCCTGGTACCGTAATGATCGATCTGCACCGAGTGATCGACGACCAGGTCGACCGGAACCAGCGGCTCGATGACTTTCGGATTCTTTCCCATCTTCGACGCGACCCCGCGCATGGCGGCAAGGTCAGCCAGCAAAGGCACACCGGTGAAATCCTGCAACAGAATACGGGCGACCACGAAAGGAATTTCCGCCGTTCGCGCTGCGGTCGGCGCCCACGCCGCGAGCTGCCGGACGTGCTCTTCAGTGACTTTCTTGCCGTCGCAGTTGCGCAACACCGATTCCAGCACGAGGCGGATCGAGACCGGAAGGCGTGAAATTTTGCCGATGCCGGCCTTCTCCAGAGCGGGCAGGGAGTAGAACTTGCCCTTTTTGCCGGAACCGGGAGAGAACTCTTGGAGCGTGTTGAACAGGCTGTGGGTCATGGTGGAATCTCCAGGAAGTAGTCGTCAATTGGCGCAGGGACCAGTCAGTTGGCGCAAGGGCCCAGGCGCAGGCCGTTGATGATGTCCAGTATGGGCGACACCGCAGTGTTGCCGTCCTTCTCAACATTCTGCGTGTCTGAGTAGGTTTCGGCGGCTGCCACGATGCGGCCGCTGACCTGGGCGGGCTTTGCGCCCAGTTGGCACGAGCCGGAGTATTGTCCGCGTTCGCCATGCCATTGAATTTTCCAGTCCTTGCAGCCGCTTTTTTCCTCGCGCGAAAGAAAGCCATTGACGGGGGACATCGGATCGGCGATATCGGCTGCGGTAATGCAGAAGCGGCCGATGAGGTTCGCGGCCATGCCACCCGAACGGGTGAATTCCCATGTGCCGGGGCGCATCGGATTGGAGTCTGCCCACGCGGGAAGCGCAGCGGATAGTCCGAGCAGCAGCAGGGCGGCGGTTCGCATCGGCAGGTCAGATGACCATCATGTCGACGAACTCGTTGACCGGTGTCGCGGCCAGCTTTTTGCGATCGAGGCACAAATCGAGGATCGCCTTCTGTTGCTTGGTCGGGAAGCGCCGGGTCAGATTGGTCTTGAACTTTTCCACCAGCACCGGCATACCCTCCTTGCGACGGCGTTTGTGGCCGATCGGATACTCGACCACAATTTCCTTCCATTTCCGGCCGTCGGTGAACTCAACCGTCAGCGCGTTGGCGATCGAGCGTTGTTCGGGATCGTGGTAGTCCCTGGTGAATTTCTTGTCCTCGACGCAGACGATCTTGTCGCGCAGCCTGTCGATGCGCGGATCGCGGGCGATTGCGTCTTCGTAGTCGCCGGCAGTCAGCCGGCCGAAAAGGATCGGTACGGCGACCATGTACTGGATGCAATGGTCGCGATCGGCCGGATTGTTCAGCGGCCCCTTCTTGTCGATGATGCGGATGCAGGCTTCATGCGTGCGAATGATGATCTTCTTGATGTCTTCCGGCTCTTTACCGAGTTTCTGCAGTTCCTTGTGGATCTGCATCGCGGCTTCGACCGCGGTCTGCGAGTGGAATTCGGCCGGGAAGGAAATCTTGAACAACACATTCTCCATGACATAGCTGCCGTAGGGGCGCTGGAACTTGAAGGCGTTGCCTTTGAACAGCACGTCGCAGAATCCCCAGGTCTTCGCGCTCAGTACGGACGGATAACCCATCTCACCGGTCTTTGCGATCAGCGCAAGGCGTACCGCACGGCTGGTGGCGTCGCCGGCAGCCCAGCTTTTGCGTGAACCGGTGTTGGGCGCGTGGCGATAGGTGCGCAGGCTTTGGCCGTCCACCCACGCCAGCGACACGGCATTGATGATCTCGTCGCGTGTCAGGCCTAGCATTTCGGCGACGACGGCAGTGGATGCAACCTTGACCAGTACGACGTGGTCCAGACCGACCTTGTTGAAACTGTTTTCCAGCGCGATGCAGCCCAGGATCTCGTGCGCCTTGATCATCGCGGTCAGCACGTCCTGCACGATTAACGGTTTTTTTCCGGTAGCGATCGCATTGCGCGACAGCCAGTCTGCGGTGGCGAGAATGCCGCCGAGATTGTCGGAAGGATGGCCCCACTCCGCGGCAAGCCAGGTGTCGTTGAAATCCAGCCAGCGGATCATCGCGCCGATGTTGAACGCTGCCTGGATCGGATCGAGCTGGAACGAGGTGCCAGGCACCTTGGCGCCATTGGGCACCACCGTGCCCTGAACCACCGGGCCCAGCAGCTTGGTGCAGGCGGGATACTCCAGCGCCTCGAAGCCGCAACCGAGCGTGTCGATCAGGCAATAGCGCGCAGTTTCGTACGCTTCCTTGCTGCTGATCTTGTACCTGGTGACGTAGTCGACGATGTCGACCAGGACCCGGTCGGGCTTCGGGCGAACGTTGGAGATGTGTGCTGACATTAACTTTCCTTGAATCAAAAATCATTAACCGCAAAGGCGCAAAGGAAACGCAAAGAAGAGCGAAAAGAACAGGAATAGAGATTTGTGAATTTCCGTGCCAATTCATGCTGTCATGGAAGTCCAGCCGTCATATCCTTTGATTCACATTTTTGTTGATTTCCTTTGCGTTCCCTTTGCGTCTTTGCGCCTTTGCGGTGAAGATCCTATTTGCGCTTGTCGATCGAAATCCATTTCAAGTTCTCGGGACCGGTGTAGTTGGCGCTGGGACGGATGATCTTGCCGTCCTGGCGCTGTTCGATGACATGCGCCGCCCAGCCTGAAGCGCGACTGATGACGAAGATCGGCGTGAACATCGCGGTCGGTACCCCGATCATGTGATAGCTGGTGGCGCTGTACCAGTCCAGGTTCGGGAACATTTTCTTTTCTCGCCACATGACCTGTTCCACGCGCTCCGAGATGTCGAATAGTTTCATCTGGCCCGCGTCCCTGGACAGCCGCCGCGCGACTTCCTTTATTATTTGATTGCGCGGGTCGCCGGTGGTGTAAACCGGATGACCGAAGCCGATGATGATCTGCTTCTCGGCAACGCGTCTGACAACGTCGGCTTCGGCGTCATCCGGACTGTCGTAGCGCCCGATGGTGTCGAAGGCGAACTCGTTGGCGCCGCCGTGCTTCGGACCCTTGAGCGCACCGATCGCGCCGCCTACCGCCGAGTACATGTCGGAGCCCGTGCCGGCTATGACGCGTGCGGCGAATGTGGAGGCGTTGAACTCGTGTTCGGCGTAGAGGATCAGCGAGGTATGCATCGCTCGCTCCCAAAGCGCCGACGCTTTCTTGCCGTGCAGGAGGTGCAGGAAATGACCGCTGATCGAATCGTCGTCGGTTTCGACTTCGATGCGCCGCCCGGAATGCGAAAAGTGATACCAATAGAGCAGAATCGAACCAAAGCTGGCCATCATCCGGTCGGCAATATCGCGTGCCTCGCTGAGCTTGTGCTCCTGGTTTTCCGGAAGCACGGCGCCCAGAGCGGAACAGCCGGTTCGCAGCACGTCCATGGGGTGCGCATTCGCCGGGATGCACTCCAGGATGTCCTGCACCGACGCGGGCAGGCCACGCAGCGCCTTGAGCTTGCGTTTGTAACCGGCCAGTTCGGCGACAGTGGGCAGTTTGCCGTGCACCAGAAGGTAGGCGATTTCCTCGAACTCGGCTTCTTCCGCGAAATCCAGGATGTCGTAACCGCGATAGTGAAGGTCGTTGCCGGTAAGGCCGACCGTACACAACGCGGTATTGCCGGCAGTAACGCCTGACAGGGCGACGGATTTCTTGGGTTTCGGTGTCATTGCCGCGGCTTCGCTCATTTTTGTTTTCCTTTCGCGAACAGTTCGTCGAGCTTGTTTTCGTAATCGAGATAGCCGAGATATTTATAGAGATCGGCGCGCGTCTGCATCATCGGAATGAGGTTCTTCTGGGTGCCTTCCGAGCGGATGATCTGATACACCTTCAGCGCCGCGGCGTTCATCGCGCGGTAGGCCGAGCAACAGTAAAGCACGATGTCGACGTCCACCGAGCCGAGCTCGGACGTCGTGAACAGCGGCGTGTGTCCAAACTCGGTGATATTGGCGAGGATCGGAACTTTCACCGCGCTCTTGAATTTCTTGTACATGGCCAGCTCGGTCATCGCTTCCGGAAAAATCATGTCGGCGCCGGCTTCGACGTAGGCGCAGGCGCGGTCGATCGCCGCATCCAGGCCCTCGACCGCAAGCGCATCGGTGCGCGCCATGATGACGAAGTCAGTATCGGTGCGCGCGTCGACCGCCGCCTTGACCCGGTCGACCATTTCTTCCCTGCTGACGACCTCCTTGCCGGGGCGGTGGCCGCAACGCTTGGCGCCGACCTGGTCTTCCATGTGAACGGCACCGGCGCCCGCCTTGATCATCGATCGCACGGTGCGTGCGATGTTGAATGCGCTCCCCCAGCCGGTATCGATGTCCACCAGCAGCGGCAGGGAAGTGACCTCGGTGATGCGGCTTACATCCGTCAGCACGTCTTCGCGTGTGCTGATGCCGAGATCGGGCATGCCCAGCGAGTTGGCAGCCACGCCACCGCCGGAAAGATAGAGTGCCTTGAAGCCGGTGGCCTCGGCCATGCGCGCGGTGTAGGCATTGATCGCGCCGATTACCTGCAGGGGCTTTTCGCCGGCGACGGCGGCCCGGAATTTCTGTCCTGCGCTGATTTGCATGCTGTGATGTCCCTTTGGATGATTCATGCTGCGCCGGCTCTACCCGGATGGCGCGAAGTCGCAACGGGCGGATCTATTTCATTTCAGCAGATGCTTGATCGCCTCGCGCTCTTCTTCCAGCTCCTTGAGCGTGGCGTCCATTTTCGCGCGACTGAAGGGATCGATCTCGAGTCCCTTGACCATCTGGTACTTTCCGCCGGCACAAGTCACGGGGAAGCCGTACATGACGCCCTCCGGGATGCCGTAAGAGCCGTCGGAGGCAAATCCCATGGTGACCCATTTGCCGTTCGTGCCCATGACCCAGTCGCGCACGTGATCGATGGCGGCATTGGCCGCCGATGCGGCGGACGACAAGCCGCGTGCTTCGATGATCGCCGCACCGCGCTTGCCGACGGTGGGGATGAAGACATCGCGGTACCAGGTTTCGTCGTTGACGACTTTCGGCGCTGGCTGGCCGCCGATGGTGGCGAAGCGGTAATCCGGATACATGGTCGGCGAGTGATTGCCCCAGACGATCAGCTTGTCGATCGAGTCGACGGGCTTGCCGGTCCTGGAGGCGAGTTGAGACAGCGCGCGATTGTGGTCGAGGCGCAGCATCGCGGTGAAATTTGCGTGTGGCAGCCCGGGTGCGCTCTTCATCGCGATAAAGGCGTTCGTGTTGGCCGGGTTGCCGACCACCAGAATCTTCGCGGTTCGCTTCGCCACTTCATCGAGCGCGCGTCCCTGGCCAGTGAAGATGGCGCCGTTGGCTTCGAGCAGATCCTTGCGCTCCATTCCCTTCGAACGGGGGCGGGCGCCGACCAGCAGGGCGACGTCGATATCGCGAAAGGCGACTTTCGGGTCGGAGGCGGCGACCATGCCCGCGAGCAGCGGAAACGCACAGTCGTCCAGCTCCATCATCACGCCTTTGAGCGCGGCCTGCGCCTTTTCATCCGGTATTTCCAGCATCTGCAGGATAACCGGCTGATCCTTGCCCAGCATTTCTCCGCTGGCGATGCGAAACAGCAGGCTGTAGCCGATCTGGCCGGCGGCGCCGGTGATCGCGACGCGAAGGGGTGTTTTCATCAAGAGGGGCTCCTGCGTGCGGTGAACTGGCGATTATCGGGGATTCAAGTCTGATCAGGTCCGTTCGCGCCGGTCGACTCGCGCGTCCGGCGCATCGTTCCCGCAGTTTAGGATTTGCCAAACATCATAGCGAAGCAGGTTTGCCGGTGTCAAACAACTCTTATATCATATAAAAGACATCTGTTATCATGGACGGCAGCGCGGACTATGTGCTAAAAATCGCCTCGCGACATGAAGACCATCGTCAACCCTGCCTCGCCCGCATTCCAGCCGCTTTACCGGCAGATCAAGACTCTGATCACCCAGAGCCTGGTATCCGGAGAATGGCGGCCGGGTGACCTGATTCCGAGCGAAATCGAGCTCGCCAGCCGCTTCAGCGTGAGCCAGGGCACGGTACGCAAGGCGATCGGCGAACTGGCCCATCAGAATCTGCTGGTCCGTCAGCAGGGCAAGGGCACTTTCGTTGCCTCGCACTCCGAAGAGCGCAGCAAGTTTCCCTATTTGCGCATAACGCCCGATCGCGGCGCACTCGATGACGTTGCCGCGAAGCTGCTGGATTGCCGCAAGGTGAAGCTCGACGCCGCATCCGGGAAAAAACTCGGGCTGGCCGCTGGCGCCGGTGCTTTTCTGATTACCCGGGTGATGTCAATTTCGGGCAAGACGGCGATGTACGAGGAGATCCGTTTGCCGGCCGCGCGCTTCAAGGGTTTGTCGGCCGAGATCATCGAGCGGCATCACAGCATGTTGTACAGCATGTACGAGACCGATTTCGACGTTCGCATCCTGCATGTGGAAGAGCAGATCAAGGCGCTGGCTGGCGAGCACGCCGCCGCTGGACACCTGGGCGTGCCCGAGGGAACCCCGCTGCTGGTCATCGAGCGCGTGGCCTATACTTACGCCGAGAAAGCCGTCGAATTGCGCCGCAGTTATTGCAGCACCAGAGAGCATCACTACCGCAACCGCATCGTTTGAACGCCGCTTTTCGGGAACCCTCGATGATTGCCAGGCAACGTCCGAAATACCTCAACCTGTTCAGGATCCGGCTGCCGTTACCCGGCCTGGTATCCATTCTTCATCGCGTCAGCGGCACGGCGTTGTTCGTGTTCGCCTGGGCGCTGCTCTATCTGCTGCAGGAAAGCCTGCGCTCGCCAGAAAGCCACGCGCATTTTCACGCGCTCATCGGTCATTGGCTAATGAAGCTGTTCCTGATCGGCATGTTGTGGTCCTTCCTGCATCATTTCTTCGCCGGACTGCGCCATCTTCTGCTCGATATACAGATTGCCGGCGATCTCGGCCCGGCGCGCGCAACAAGCCTGGCCGTGCTGGCGATCAGTCTGGCATTGACCGCGATGCTGGGAGTCATGTTGTGGTGAAACACGCTATCACCGGCGCCCACTATGGGCTGAAAGATTGGCTGGCGCAGCGCATTACGGCGCTG
The DNA here is from genome assembly GCA_031414075.1 of Betaproteobacteria bacterium. Taxonomy (GTDB): domain Bacteria; phylum Pseudomonadota; class Gammaproteobacteria; order Burkholderiales; family JACQAP01; genus JACQAP01. The sequence continues at coordinate 7,711 of JANOGH010000090.1, forward strand.
TTCATGGCGGTTTATGTGATCGTCTTTGTGGGCATCCTGCTGGCCTGTACGCCACGGCATTACGCGGATTGGCGCGCGCTGTTCCACAATCAGTGGATGCGAATTGCGACTATGGTTTTCTTCATCAGCCTGTTCTGGCATGCCTGGATAGGCATGCGCAATATCCTGATGGACTACGTCAACCCCACCAGTGTGCGCCTCGGTCTGGAGATCGCAGTCGTGCTGGTCCTGGTCGGCTACGCCGTCTGGGCTGTTCAGATCCTCTGGAGTCTCTGACACATGGCCATCCCGGTCAGAAAATTCGATGCGGTAATCGTAGGCGCCGGCGGTGCCGGCATGCGCGCTTCCCTGCAACTTGCCGAGGCAGGTTTCAAGGTCGCCGTGTTGTCGAAAGTGTTTCCCACCCGGTCGCATACGGTCGCCGCGCAGGGCGGCATCGGTGCGGCGCTCGGCAACATGGGCGAAGACAGCTGGATGTGGCACATGTACGACACCATCAAGGGTTCGGACTGGCTGGGCGATCAGGACGCCATCGAGTTTCTCTGCCGGGAAGCGCCCAAAGTCGTGATCGAACTCGAACATTTCGGCATGCCGTTCGACCGCAATGCGGATGGCACCGTGTATCAACGGCCGTTCGGCGGCCATATGCAGAATTTCGGCGCCGGACCGGCGGTACAGCGTTCATGCTGCGCGGCGGATCGCACCGGGCACGCGATGCTGCATACGCTTTATCAGCGCAACGTTCGCGCAAACACGCATTTTTTTGTGGAATGGATGGCGCTCGACCTGATCCGCGATGCATCCGGACAGGTGTTGGGCGTGACTGCCATGGAAATGGAGACCGGCGAGGTCTCGATACTGCATGCACGCGCGGTGTTATTCGCCACCGGCGGAGCGGGACGGATCTATTCTGCCAGCACAAACGCGTTCATCAATACCGGCGACGGCCTCGGCATGGCGGCGCGCGCCGGCATCCCGCTTGAAGACATGGAATTCTGGCAATTCCATCCGACCGGCTTGGCTGGCGTAGGCGTACTGATCACCGAGGGTGTGCGTGGCGAAGGCGGCTATCTGCTGAACAAGAATGGCGAGCGTTTCATGGAGCGCTACGCGCCCATTGCCAAGGATCTGGCGAGCCGCGATGTGGTGTCTCGCGCGATGGCAACAGAAATCAAGGAAGGGCGTGGCTGCGGGCCGGACGGGGACTATTTGCTTCTCAAGCTCGATCATCTCGGCGTCGCTCTGATCGAGGACAAGCTCCCGGGTATCCGCGAGATCGCGAAAAAATTCGCCAACGTAGATCCGGTAAAGGATCCGATCCCGGTCGTGCCGACCTGTCACTACCAGATGGGTGGCATTCCCGCCAATTATCGGGGTGAAGTCGTTGCTCCGCAGTCGGGAAATCCGGAAGCCGTCGTGACCGGATTTTATGCGGCGGGCGAGTGCGCTTGCGCGTCGGTGCACGGCGCCAATCGGCTCGGAACGAACTCGCTGACCGATCTGCTGGTATTCGGCAAGGCCTCGGGCGATACGATGATCCGTTTCCTGAAGGAAAATCCCGGACACAAGGACTTGCCCAGGGACGCCGCCGACAGGACGTCCGCGCGGCTGTCCAGGCTCGACGGCCAGCAGGGCGGCGAGAGCGTGCACGAAGTGGGCACAGAAATGCGACGTATCATGCAGGCACACTGCGGCGTATTCCGCTTTCCCGACCTGCTCACCGAGGGAGTGAAGAAGATCAAGGAAACCGACGCGCGCGCCCAGCGCACTGCGATCCGGGACAAGAGCAAGGTATTCAACACCGCGCGGGTGGAAGCGCTCGAACTCGATAATCTGATCGAAGTCGCGGTGGCCACGCTGGTGTCCGCAGAGGCGCGCAAGGAAAGCCGCGGCGCCCATGATCGCGCCGACCATCAGCAGCGCGACGATGCCAACTGGCTCAAGCACACGCTCTGGTACCAGGAGGGCAGCCGGCTGGACTACAAGCCCGTGCACATGAAGCCGCTGACGGTGCCGACGATTGAACCAAAAGTGAGAACTTATTAGAAGCGCGAGGGGTCAGGGGAGAGGAGCGAGGGGGGAAGGCCTACTCCTCACCTCTCGCCCCTCGCTCCTCACGCACTTCAGACCCAGGCGACATCACAAATGAAATTCAGGATCTACCGCTACGACCCGGACAAGGACGCCAAGCCTTATATGCAGGACTACGACGTCGAAATGCAGCCGTCCGACCGCATGTTGCTCGACGCATTGATCCGCATCAAAGCGGTCGACGACTCGTTATCCCTGCGCCGCTCGTGCCGCGAGGGGGTGTGCGGCTCGGACGCGATGAATATCAACGGCAAGAACGGGCTGGCTTGCATCACCCGGCTGACCGACTTGAAGCAGCCGGTCGAATTGCGCCCGCTGCCGGGACTGCCGGTCATCCGCGATCTGATCGTGGACATGACGCAGTTTTTCAAGCAATACCACTCGGTAAAGCCTTATCTGGTCAACAACCAGCCGTCGCCGGAAAAGGAAAGACTGCAATCGCCTGCCGAGCGCGAAGAACTCGATGGCTTGTACGAGTGCATCCTGTGCGCCTGTTGTTCGACCGCCTGCCCCTCGTTCTGGTGGAATCCCGACAAGTTCGTCGGCCCGGCCGGTTTACTGCAGGCCTACCGTTTTCTCGCCGACAGCCGCGACGAAGCGGCCAGTGAACGCCTCGACAATCTGGAAGATCCTTACCGGCTGTTTCGCTGCCATTCGATCATGAATTGTGTCGATGTTTGTCCGAAAGGACTCAATCCGACGCGCGCGATCGGCAAGATCAAGGATCTGATGGTCAAGAGGGCGGTATAACTACGCTATGTCCGAAGCCGACCGGATTCGCTGGCAATGCCGGCGCGGATTGCTGGAGTTGGACCTGGTTCTGGCGAAATTTTTGGACCGTCATGTGGAAACTTTGTCGCCCGTCAGGCTTGCGGCATTCAAACGCCTGCTCGACTATCCGGATAACGATCTGTGGGATCTTGTGAGCGGAAAAATAACGCCGCCGGATGCGGAGTCAGCACAGATTATCAAATTATTTGAATAGTTGTTATTGCGCCGCATCCTACTGTTTTCGAGTTGCAGGAAGCTGTTAAACTTAAGGCTTTAGTGGGCTGGAAAGTGAGCGGGGACATGGAAAAGCAGCGCACTGCAACAATCTCGTTCAGCGATGGCGCACAGCCCGTCGAGTTTCCCGTTCTCAGCGGTTCCATCGGGCCGGACGTGGTCGATATCCGGACCTTGCTCGCCAAGACCGGAAAATTCACGTTCGACCCCGGATTTCTCTCGACCGCCAGTTGCCGTTCTGCAATCACCTACATTGATGGCGACGCCGGCGTGTTGCTCTACCGCGGCTATCCGATCGAGCAATTGGCGCAGCATTGCGATTTTCTGGAAGTCTGCTACCTGTTGCTGACCGGCGAGTTGCCGAACAAGGAGCAGAAGGAGCAATTTGTCACGACCGTCACGCGTCATACGATGGTTCACGACCAGCTCAACAATTTTTTCCGCGGCTTCCGGCGCGATGCGCATCCGATGGCGGTGATGGTTGGCACCGTCGGCGCACTGTCCGCGTTCTATCACGATTCGCTGGACCTGAATAATCCGGCGCACCGCGACATATCGGCATTCCGACTGATCGCAAAGATGCCGACGATCACGGCAATGGCGTACAAGTATTCGACTGGACAGCCGTTCGTGTATCCGTTGAATTCGCTGTCGTACTCGGGCAATTTCATGCGCATGATGTTCGCCGTGCCTGCGGAAGATTACAAGGTGAACGAGGTGCTGGTGCGCGCGCTGGACCGGATTTTCATCCTGCATGCGGATCACGAGCAGAATGCCTCGACGTCTACCGTTCGACTGGCCGGTTCATCCGGGGCCAGTCCGTTTGCCTGCATTGCCGCGGGAATAGCCTGCCTGTGGGGACCGGCCCACGGCGGCGCCAACGAGGCTGCGCTGAACATGCTCGAACAGATCGGCGATGTTTCCAGGATCGGCGAGTTCATTGCGAAGGCGAAAGACAAGAATTCCGGCGTGAAGCTGATGGGCTTCGGCCACCGCGTTTACAAGCATTACGATCCGCGCGCCAAGCTGATGCGCGAAACCTGCTACGAAGTGCTCGACGAGCTCGGCCTGCAGAACGACCGTTTGTTCAAGCTGGCGATGGCGCTGGAAAAAATTGCGCTCGAGGACGATTACTTCGTGAGCCGTAAACTCTATCCCAACGTGGATTTCTACTCGGGCATCGTGCAGCGCGCCCTCGGCTTTCCGGTGTCGATGTTCACCTGTATTTTCGCTCTGGCACGTACGGTGGGCTGGATTGCGCAGTGGAACGAGATGATCGCCGATCCGGAGCAGAAGATAGGCCGGCCGAGGCAGCTCTACACCGGCGCTGCCAAGCGCGATGTGTTGCCCATCGAGAAACGATGATTGGGTGATTGAGTGATTAAGCGATTAAGTGATCGAGCAATCAAGCGGAGAACCAGTTTGAATCACTCAATCGCTCAATTGCCATCCTGAAAGGTAAAAAGTCATGATGAAGGAATCCCTTGGCAGCGCCGGTGTAGAGCTGCCTCGGCCGGCCTATCTTCTGCTCCGGATCGGCGATCATCTCGTTCCACTGCGCAATCCAGC
>JANOGH010000091.1:0-3215 GCA_031414075.1 Betaproteobacteria bacterium
CCACGGTCTTGCCCAGCGCGCGAGCCGCCTTGATCAGCGTATCGAGCTGAATGGAGACATTGTCGGGATCGAGCACGCGGTCCAACTGCGACCGGCTCGTTTTCATTTGCTCCGCCATTCTGATCTTGGTCAGCTTGGCGGCCACCATTCCCTCTTCAAGTTGTTCGGCAAGTGCGCGCTTGAGCGCTCTCGCCTGCACTTCCTCGAAAATTCCCTCTTCCACCAGGAATTCGTCGAAGTCCGACCCCGTGTGCGGATTCGGCTTGTTTGCCCGCTTAGGCGAGCGACGCTCAAGAATTTTCGTCATGCTTCCACTCCTTGAATCTGCGTTCCGCCAATGTGATCTCGGACGCTGGTGTCTTTTGTGTCTTCTTTATGAACCCGTGCAGCAATATCATCGTGCTGCCTTCTACCGCAAAAAGTGTTCGTGCAATGCGGTTGCCCAGTGATGTTCTCACTTCCCAGACCGCCCCGTGCAGATGGTCGACGCGCGGCTTTCCGATCGGCCACTTGAACTGCACATAGGCGATGTCCTCACCGATCGACTTGCGATCCGGCCTGGGAAGACTCTTCAGCCATTCGCGCACCGGCGCGTTGCCGGAAATAGACCGATAGAAAATCGCATTGAGCTTTGGGATACCAAGCATGAGAAAGTTTGTACCTTATATGGTACTTATGTCAAGCATGCCAATGGGAGTGGCGCCCGGCGCAACGTAATACACTCCCATGTCGTTATGGCTGCTCCCCGATCGAAGAAAGATAATAGATGAGTTGCCCTCGAACATGACCCTCCATTCACAATCCGTCGTCGGAATCGACCAGGGCACGACTGCCACCAAAGCGTACCGGCTGAGCGCTGGCGGCGACTTCCAGCAGCTCTGTTCGATCGAGCACCGCCAACTCTATCCGCAGCCCGGCTGGGTCGAGCACGATCCGCGCGAACTGCTCGCGAGTGTCGAGCACTGCCTCGACCATGCCGGTACGGCCGCCGGCGCAGGCCTGGACAACCAGGGCGAGACGGTCATCGCCTGGGACGCCGACAGCGGCGAGCCGGTCCACAACGCCATCGTCTGGCAGGACAATCGCACCCAGGCATTCACCGACCGACTCAAGGCCGACGGCGCTGAACACATCACCCTCGAACGCGCCGGGCTGCCTCTCGATCCGTATTTCTCGGCGTCGAAACTGCGCTGGATTCTTGACCACGTTCCGGGCGCAGCGGCGCTCGCGAAACGCGGCAAGCTGCGCCTGGGCACCAGCGACGCGTACTTTCTCGACCGCCTTTGCGGCCGCTATGCGACCGATATCGTCACCGCGTCGCGCACCAGCCTGATGAATCTCGCTACCGGCGAATGGGATGCGGAGTTGTGCCGGTTGTTCGGCGTGCCCATGCAGTTGCTGCCGCCGATCCTGCCCAGCGTTGGAGAGTTCGGCATCGCCAGACGCGTCAACGTCCCGATCGTCGCCGGTATCGTCGACCAGCAGGCGGCACTGTTCGGACACGGCTGCCGCATGGCGGGGCAGGCGAAGATTACTTTCGGCACGGGCGCGTTCGCGCTCGCCGTTACCGGGCGACAACCGGTCGGTGCGCCTGATGCCGGCCTTCTGCCCACCGTCGCCTGGCGCCTGGGAACGCAGACGACCTACGCCGTGGATGGCGGCGTGTATAACGCGGGCTCGGCACTGGACTGGACGCGCCGCCTGGGCCTCTTCTCGCAGTTCGCCGAGATCGAAAATTTCGACGCGCCGGGCGCGATCGAACGCGGCATCGTTTTCGTTCCTGCTCTATCTGGTCTCGCCTGTCCCTATTGGGACCGCAGCGCCGCGGGAATGTGGCTGGGCATGGGGCTGGACACGTCGTCCCGGGATCTGGTGCAGGCGGTATTCGAAGGCGTCGCGCTGCGCAGCGCGCAGGCGATGGCGGCAATGCACGCGCGGCTGCCGCTCGCGTCCAGCGTCTCCATCGACGGCGGGCTCGCGCGCAACCCCTACTTCCGCCAGTTTCTCGCCGACGCCCTGAATCGCACCGTGGTCATCCCCGCGACGGTCGACCTCACGGGCCTGGGTATCTCGCAGCTCGCGTACCTCGGCGCGGGCCTGAGCAGCGATGGCTCGGTCCCGCTCGTGACCGCGCCTGAGCGCACCATCGCGCCACGCGTGCCTCTCCCGGATGATGTCCACGCCCGGTTCGCGGACGCCGTGGAACGCGCACGCGGATGGCGAACCGCTTGAAGTATGCTTGAGCCTTCGACGACATTGATCCGCCGCGCCGAATCATGACGATGGATAGCGAACCACTCGACCGCATCTTTCGGCTGCCTTGCTGGTCGGGCAAGGTCGACCCGGTTCCGCTGTTGGGTGGGATCACCAACAAGAACTACCTGGTGGCCGACCACGGGCAGAAGTTCGTCGTGCGGCTGGGCGAGGACATTCCCGTTCACGGCGTGATGCGCTTCAACGAGTTGTCGGCGAGCCGCGCCGCGTTCGAGGCCGGCATCTCGCCCGAGGTGATCTACGCCGAACCCGGAGCGCTCGTGCTGCGCTACATCGAAGGGCGTGCTCTCACCGCCGAGCTGGTGCGCGACCCCGGCCTGCTTCCGGCCGCGCTGGATCTGATCAAGCGTTGCCACGAACAAATACCACGCCATCTGCGCGGGCCGGCGCTGATGTTCTGGGTGTTCCACATCATCCGCGGCTACGCGAGCGAACTGAACGCGCGCGCAAGCCGTCATGCCGGGCTGCTGCGCGAACTTCTCGAGCGCGCCGGGCGGCTCGAACGCGAACTCGGCCCGGTGGCAATCGTGTTCGGCCACAACGATCTGCTCCCCGCCAATTTCATCGACGACGGCAAACGGCTGTGGTTGATCGACTGGGACTATGCCGGATTCAACAGTCCGCTGTTCGACCTCGGCGGACTGGTATCCAACAACGAGCTCGATGCGGCACAGACCCGCTTCGTGATGGAGCGTTACTTCGGAAGCGCAGACGCGGCTCTCGAACGGCGATTGGCGGCGATGAAATGCGCATCGCTCCTGCGCGAGGCGATGTGGAGCATGGTGTCCGAAATCCATTCCAGGATTCAGTTCGACTATGTCGCGTACACCAGCGACTACCTGGCGCGCTTCAACCGCGCCTACGAGGAATTCACGGGAGACGCGCAATGAGTCCGCTGCCTTCGGCCGCCCAGGTCGTCATCATCGGCGGCGGCATCATCG
>JANOGH010000092.1:0-1789 GCA_031414075.1 Betaproteobacteria bacterium
GAGATCACGACCAGGCCGCCGCTGGTATTCGTGCGCGGCGAAGGATCCTGGTTGTGGGATCACGAGGGCAAGCGTTATCTCGACTTCGTGCAGGGCTGGGCGGTGAATTGCCTCGGTCATTGTCCGCAAGTGATCACGAGAGCGCTGGCCGAGCAGTCGCGCAAACTGATCACGCCCAGTCCCGCGTTTTACAACGAGCCGTCGATGCGGCTTGCCGAGTGCATTGTCGGGCATAGTTGCTTTCAGCGAGTGTTCTTCACCAACAGCGGGGCAGAAGCCAACGAAGGCGCGATCAAACTCGCGCGCAAGTGGGGCGTCCTGAACAAAGGCGGCGCCTACGAGATCATCACCTTCGAAGATTCGTTCCACGGTCGCACGCTGGCCACCATGTCGGCGTCGGGCAAGCCGCAATTCCGTGACCTGTTCGAACCAAAGGTGCCGGGCTTTCCGAAAGCGAAGCTCAACGATCTCGCAGCGGTCGAGCGCCTGATCACCGACAAGACTGTGGCCGTTATGCTGGAGCCCATCCAGGGTGAGACCGGCGTCATCATTGCGACGGACGACTTCATGCGCGATCTGCGTGACCTGACGCGGCAGCGTGGCCTGCTGCTGATTGTCGATGAAATTCAGACCGGGGTGGGCCGCACCGGCAAGCTGTGGGGCTACGAGCATTCCGGCATCGAGCCCGACATCATGACGCTCGGCAAAGGCTTGGGTGGCGGCGTCCCGCTTGCCGCCCTGGTTGCGAAGGAGGCGGTGTCCTGCTTCGAGCCCGGTGATCAGGGCGGCACATTCAATGGCAACCCGCTCATGGCTGCGGTCGGCTGTGCAATCATGGACGCAATACTCGCACGCGGGTTTCTCGAAAGCGTCGAGGAGCGGGGCGCCTATCTGATGAGAAGCCTGTCGGCGCTCTCAGCCCGTAACAATCTGGGCGAGGTGCGCGGCCGCGGCCTGCTGGTGGCGCTCGACTTGAAAAAGGATATCGCACCCAGGGTAGTGGAACTAGCGCGCGACGGCGGGTTGCTGCTCAATGCACCGCGGCCGAACCTGTTGCGCTTCATGCCTGCGCTGAACTTGTCGCGGGAAGAAACCGAAACGATGCTGGCAATGCTGGAGGACGTGATACAACGGGTGCAGGAATCATAAGGCACGCGGAACTCGTCTGGGCATCACTCTGCTTGGCGCAGACAATCGAAAACCGTTACCCTTGTTCACTGACCAGACTCTCAACAAAAGTGACAGGAGTCCACGATGCACACGCATGACCTTTCAGCCTGGACCCACGATCACCTGTTCGACGAAGGCAACCACGCGGCGGAGCGCGGGACCCGTGCCGTGATGTGGATTGCGGCCGTCATGATGGTCGTGGAAATTGCTGCGCCGAACGCCGACATCAGCAACATCATCATGATCTGAATCTGAAATCGGCCCATACGCATGTCATCGCCGATGCTGCGACGTCGATTCTCGCGATCGTTGCATTGGCCGGTGGATGGTTCTACGGGTGGTCCTGGCTTGATCCGGTCATGGGCATTGTCGGCGCCGCGCTGGTCGCCGTCTGGGCAAAAAATCTCCTCACGGAAACCGGTAAGGTGCTTCTGGACCGGGAAATGGACCATCCGGTTGTCGAAGAAATTCGCGAAGCGGTGGAATCCGGACCGGATGCCGGGGAGACTCGCATTGCCGATTTGCACGTCTGGCCAGTCGGCAAGAAATCCTACGCGTGTGCAGTAAGCCTCGTCACCCACGACGGGGCGCTGACGCCTCAGCGTGTCAGGGAACAACT
>JANOGH010000093.1:0-2911 GCA_031414075.1 Betaproteobacteria bacterium
CCTCATCATCGCCAACGTCGTTGTCTATCTTCTGGAAATGCAGATGGGGCGGGTCTTGTTTCAATGGTTTGCCCTGTGGCCGGGCGCCGGGGCCGGTCTGGCGAGCCTTCCGTTCCTGACGCCGTGGCAGCTCGTCACCTACAGTTTTCTGCATGGTGGCCTCGCCCATTTGGCGTTCAACTTGTTTGCGTTGTGGATGTTCGGCGGCGAGCTGGAGCGGGTGTGGGGCGCGCGCCGCGTGGCCATGGCTTACTTTGCCAGCGTCGTGAGCGGCGGAGTGGCGCAGCTGGTCGTAGGCAGCCTGTTTGGCTCTAGTGGCGGACCCGTCGTCGGTGCTTCCGCAGGGGTGTTCGGGATACTGCTGGCCTATGCCCTGGTCTTCCCGAATCGCACCATCGTGCCGCTGTTTCCGCCGATTCCAATGCCTGCACGCGTATTCGTGCTGCTTTACGCCGTGCTGGAACTGGTGCTTGGTGTCACCGGAACGCAAGCGGGTGTAGCGCACTTTGCGCACCTGGGCGGACTGCTGGGCGGCTGGCTGGTCTACCGGTACGGGCGCAGCCGGCCGGGGAATTGGCGCGGCCGTAATTAAAGGGGGAAGAGGAAAAAGGCGAGAGGAAAGAAAAGATTAAGACGTCTTCAACCTTTCCTCTTGCCTCTCGCCTCTGGTTTTTACTGCGTATCGACTTCGAAGCCGCGCGGCGCCTCGGGCACCATCGCCACGTCGAAATACACACGGCCGATCTCGCGCTCGTCTGTGGTTTCCACCTGCAATTTCCAGTCGCCGGGCTGATAGTTGGATTTCATGCCGTACCCGCGGAAGCCCTGTCGGCGTCCCCCGAGTATCTTGATGGGGATGGAGTCGTGCAGTCTCCAGCTTCCCGTGTTGTCCTTCCAGTACCAGCGCATCAATACCTGGTCGGAAAAGCGCGCGGGCGAGAAGATGCGGAAGAACACGTAAATCCTGTCGCCGGGCTGCGCGAGGAATTTCTGGTCGCCGTGGTGCCAGATGCGCCAGAACGGCCGCTCGTGACTGAGCCTGAACGTATCCTCACTGCGCTCGACGGCGTGATAGACGCCGATGAAGGGAATGGACAGCGGCACCGGTGGAATGAGCCTGAACAGATAGAGCGTGAGAAAACCGATCAGGACCAGGCCGAAAGGCATGAGGATCTGCCTGTCGGCCTGCCGAACGCGATCGGGTGCGTGAATGCGAATGCGCCGTGTGATCACGACCAGAGGCAGGCAGCCGACCAGCATCGAGAGCAAGAAAACGAACATGCCGATCGAGCCGACGAAAACCGGAACGACGACGGCGCAAAACGACAGGATGCAAAGGCTGAGCAAGGCGAACTTGAAAGACAGACCCAGCGCCTTGACGCTGCTGGACTCATTGGCGATCAGCAGAAACACCAGGAAGGCGAGGAAGAAAAACGACACCAGAAGCGACGAGCTCTTGAAGAAAAAGAGCGTATAAAGACTGAGCAGCGAACCGAGAAAGAAGTGCACGATCGTCGTGCGGTATTGGTAGTACCAACGCTTGACGGCGAACATTTTCCCGAAATCGGGCGGCGCCTTTCCCTCCTCGAAGAACATCTGCAGCAGGGCCGTGGTGATTACCGCAAGATAGAGCAACTGCTGGCCGATGACGAGCCAGGAGTCCGTGCGGTCGAGGGTCACGATGTCGAAAAGAAACCCGCCGACAAAGGCTGCGATGTCGACCCTGCGCTCGTTCTCCTCGTAGTAGCGCTTGAGCCAGTGAATTCCGCGCGAGGCGGGAATCGATTCGGGTGGTGTCATTTTTTTCTTTATCTGAGCGGGCGCCGAGTCAGATCAATCCGGCCACCATACCGCAAGATCGGAGTCATCGAGCGTCCTATCGGGTGCTTCGGTGACCCCCGATGCTTCAAAAACGATCCTGCCGACCCAGGCGCGCCGCGAAATTCGAGCGCACGTTCAAGCCAGCCGTTGGGCCAGGATGTGCGGTTTTGGCGCTCGATGCCATCGGGCAGAACCTTCAGGCAGACCGACCACTCCAATTCCAATCGGAGAGGCGAAATTTCGCTTGTCCCGGTGAGGATGATCATGCATGCAACCGGATTATTGCCTGGACGAATACCCTTTTTCAGCGTGCTTGCACTCGTGCTGCCGCTTGCGGCGTGCGGTGGCGGGGGCGCAAACAACGGAAGCGGCGGTCGTGGAACGCCGGATTCCGGAATCGGGCTTCGTCTGGAGCGAATTGACGCGACATTCGTCCTCAACACGCCGCTGTTCCTCACGTCTCCGCCGGGGGATATCTCCCGTCTGTTCGTGGTCGAGAAAGGTGGAAAGATCAAGGTCGTGGATAAGGCCACGAATTCTCTGATCGGTACCTTCCTCGATATTTCCAGTCTTGTTTCCACCGGCTCGGAACAGGGCCAGCTGGGCCTCGCCTTCGATCCGTTGTATGCGACCAACGGACGCTTTTACGTGAGCTACACGGATACCGGCGGCAACTCCGTGATCGCCCGCTATCTGAAGAGCGCGGGGAATGCCAACGTCGCCGGCAGTACCGCCGATCGCATCATCCTGACCGTCCAGCAGCCGTTCGCGAACCACAACGGCGGCATGATCGCCTTCGGGCGGGACAATTTTCTGTATCTCGGGTTTGGCGACGGAGGCGGCGCCGGAGATCCGGGCAACCGCGCGCAGAACAAAGTGGAGTTGCTGGGGAAGCTGCTGCGCATCGACGTATCCCAATCCACCTTGCCCCAGCCTGCCTACACCATTCCACCCGACAACCCCTTCGTGGGGCAATCGGGTGTGCGCGCGGAAATCTGGAGTTTCGGCCTGCGCAATCCCTGGCGGTACAGTTTCGACCGGCAATCGGGGGACCTTTACATCGCGGATGTGGGACAGGGCGCCTGGGAGG
>JANOGH010000094.1:0-1992 GCA_031414075.1 Betaproteobacteria bacterium
GTCGGCAGTCCGCGCGGACTGGTGGTGCCCATCGTGCGCAACTGCGATCAGCTTTCCTTTGCGGATGTCGAGAGGCAGATCACCGACTTCGGCAGACGAGCCCAGGACGGCAAGCTCACCATCGAGGAGCTCACTGGCGGCACGTTCTCGATTTCCAACGGCGGCGTTTTCGGCTCCATGCTGTCGACCCCCATAATCAATCCGCCCCAAAGCGCAATCCTGGGCGTGCACGCAACCAAAGACCGACCGGTTGTGGAGAACGGGATAATCGTCGTCCGTCCGATGAATTATTTCGCCCTGTCCTACGATCACCGCATCGTCGATGGCCGCGAGGCGGTGCTGTTCCTGGTGGCCGTCAAGGAAGCGCTCGAAGATCCCGCGCGGTTGTTGCTGGAACTCTGAAGAAGCATGGCAAAGACCTTTGATGTCGCAGTGATAGGAGCCGGGCCTGGCGGTTACACGGCCGCCATACGCGCTGCGCAGCTCGGGTTGAATACGGTCTGCATCGACGACTGGAAAAACGCCAAGGGCAAAGCGAGTCTCGGTGGAACCTGCCTGAACGTCGGCTGCATTCCTTCCAAGGCACTGCTTGAATCCTCGGAAAACTACGAGCGTGCGCTGCACAAGTTCAGCGAGCATGGTATTGCGGTGTAGGACGTCGCCATCGACGTGGCGAAGATGATTGCGCGCAAGGACAAGATTGTCGATACCTTCACCGGTGGCATCGGGCTGCTGTTCCGCAAGAACAAGGTTGCCTCGATGCACGGCCGCGGGTATTTCACCGGCAAGGCGGGCGCCTATCAGATCGAAGTCCGGGATGGGGGAAATGCCGAATCAATCGAAGCCAAACACGTGATCATCGCGACCGGATCCAGCCCGCGGCAGCTCCCGTTCGCAGCGGTGGACAACGATCGCATTATGGACAACGTAGGGGCATTATCGCTGCCCGACATCCCGATGCGCCTGGGCGTGATCGGCGCCGGTGTCATTGGCCTGGAAATGAGCAGCGTGTGGAAACGGCTGGGTTCCGAGGTGACCGTTCTCGAAGCATTGCCGGCATTTCTGCAAGCCGCCGACGACCAGGTGGCCAAGGAAGCGTTCCGGGTGTTCACCAAAGTCCTGGGACTGGATATCCGCCTTGGCGTGAAGATCGGCAACGTTACGGCATCCAGGAAGTCGGTAACGGTCGAGTTCTCCGATGCGATGGGTGAACAGAAGGCCGAATTCGACCGACTCATCGTGGCGGTGGGACGGGTGCCGAATTCGGCGAACCTCGGTGCGGAAGCGGTCGGGCTCAAAATCGATGGACGCGGCTTCGTCGAGGTGGACGAACATTGCCGCACCAGCCTGGCGGACGTGTACGCGATCGGTGATGTGGTGCGCGGGCCGATGCTCGCGCACAAATCGTCGGAAGAGGGCGTCGCGGCGGCCGAAATGATTGCCGGGCAATCCGGACACGTCAACCTGGAAACGGTCCCCTGGGTGATTTACACATCGCCGGAGATCGCCTGGGTGGGCAAGACCGAACAGGAATTGAAAGCGAAAGGCATCGAATATCGTGCCGGACAGTTTCCGTTCATCGTGAACGGCCGCGCACGAGCGATCGGCGAGACCGCCGGTTTCGTCAAAATGCTGGCGGATGCAAAGACCGACCGCATCCTCGGCGTGCACATGATCGGGCCTTACGCCTCCGAACTGATTTCAGAAGCGGTCGTCGCCATGGAATTCGGCGCGTCGGCCGAGGACATTGCCCGCATCGTCCATGCCCATCCCACCTTGTCCGAAGCGTTGCATGAAGCCGCTCTCGGCGTGGACAAGCGCACGATCAATCTCTGATGGATGCCGGTCCGCAGCCGGCAGCGGAGCAACAGGACTTTTCCGGGAAGGTCGGCCGGATTGCTACTGCGCGCGGATTCTCCCTGGATGCCCCGCAGGTTCGCGCACTGGCGCATTTCGAGCGGCTCCAGGCCGAGCTGATCGAATCGGAACAGG
>JANOGH010000095.1:0-4484 GCA_031414075.1 Betaproteobacteria bacterium
CGTGCGTGTTGGCCTCGCGCCAGGGGACCATTTTGCCGTCGTACCAGATCAGACCGTCGCGGTCGGCCATCGACATGTTGCTTCACTCCCTCGAAAAAGCGGTAATTCTAGCGCAGGCAGCGGGTTTTGATGAGCGTTCGCTCGCACAAACACGCACACCTTGCCGAACAGCGACCGCATGCCTTATTCTTACCTACTTGCGTGCGGGACGAATCCGCCGAAAAGAGCAACGCTTTCAACCCTCGAGGCCGTTACCTTCCAGCATCCATGGCTGAAATTTCCATTCGCAGCATGCCGGGCCGAGGCCTGATCGCCCGCCTCGCGGCAGCGGCGATCGACGCGTCCGACAGCGAAGAACTCAGACTGCGCAAAACGTTGCTGATGTTCGCCAGCGGCCTGATGAACATGGCCGCTATCCTCTGGCTGCTGATCTATTGGTGGATGGGTCTTAAGCTCCCGACCTCCGTTCCGCTCGGCTTTCAGGTCGTCTCCGCCGTGGTTCTGGTCATCTATCTGCGCACCCGCAATTTCAATTTCTTCCGCGTGGCGCAGCTCGCGCTGTTCTTGTTCTTTCCGTTCGTCATCCAGTGGTCGATCGGCAGTTTCGTCAGTTCGTCCGGGGTTGCGCTGCTGGCGCTGCTGGCGCCGGTGGGCGCCATGATCTGCTACGGGCCGCGCGAGTCGATCCCCTGGTTCATCGCCTATGTCGTGCTCACGGTGCTGTCAGGCGTGTTCGATTTCTTTCTCGACCGGGGTGGTGAGGAATACGGCATTCCGATGAGGACTGTGGCGGTATTCTTCGTGATGAATTTCACGATCATCTCCACCATGGTCTATCTGCTGCTCAGGCACTTTGTGCTGGAGCGCGATGGTTTTGAACGCAGACTGGCCGAGCAACACGACCTGTTGCGG
This sequence comes from Betaproteobacteria bacterium, assembly GCA_031414075.1. Lineage (GTDB taxonomy): Bacteria > Pseudomonadota > Gammaproteobacteria > Burkholderiales > JACQAP01 > JACQAP01. Next base: position 913 of record JANOGH010000095.1, read on the forward strand.
GCCGAGCGCGAGAAATCCGAGAAACTGCTGCTCAACATCCTGCCGGCCCATGTGGCCGAGCGTTTGAAGCATCAACAAGGCGCCATCGCCGATGGCTTTGCCGATGTCTCGGTGATGTTTGCCGATGTGGTGAATTTTACCCGGCTGGCCGAGGAGCTGACACCGAACCAGGTGGTGTCGTTCCTCGACGAAGTATTCACGCGTTTCGACCAACTGACCGAGCAGCACGGGCTGGACAAGATCAAGACCATCGGCGACGCCTACATGGTGGTCGGCGGCCTCGCGGAAAACCGGCTCAATTATGCCGACCACGTGGCGGACATGGCCCTGGAGATGATCGAGCTGACCCGGTCCGATCCGCAGATGAGGCGCCTGGGCGTGCAGCTTCACATTGGCATCGCGACCGGTCCCGCGATGGCGGGCGTGATCGGGGCAACACGCTTCGTTTACGATTTGTGGGGCGACACAGTGAATCTCGCCAGCCGGCTGACATCCGAAGCCGAAGCGGGCGCCATTCTGGTGGACAAGACGACCTTCCGCCGGCTCGGACAACGCTATGCCTGCGAAGCACCGCAGGATATCGAGATCAAGGGCAAGGGCAGCACCACGACCTATCGCCTGTCCAGCAAGCTCTAGTCGGTCTGAGCCGGCGCCCGTCGCAAGGTGCCGAATACCCACTCCCAGAGTTGCAGCACCGCCCGTACGTGTTCGGCTACGCCGGCGGGGTCGATACGCGTGTAACGCTCGCCCTGCAGCCGCATCGCATGCTGAAGGCGCCGGAATTCGCGGTACGCCGCGTGTGCGCCGACGGCAAGATCATCGGGCAGCAGGCCGAGTCCGGCGGCGAGCTTCAACAGGGCAAGATTGCCGATATTGCCCGTCAGCCCGGCGTGCCGGTGCGCATGGCCCAGCACCAGAAATTGCACCACGAATTCGACGTCGACGATGCCGCCACGATCGTGCTTGAGATCGAACAGCCCGCTGACATTCGGGTGCGCGTCGCGCATCTTGTCGCGCATGGACAGGATTTCGCTTCCGAGTGCCGCGCGATCGCGCGGCCGGCACAGTACTTCGATGCGGATACCCTCGAAACGCCGGCCAATTGCGGCATCGCCGGCGACGAAGCGGGCGCGCGTCAGCGCCTGATGCTCCCAGACCCAGGCCTTTTCGGCCTGGTACTCCCGGAAGGCATCGACCTGGCTCACCAGCAGCCCGGCCGCGCCATTGGGCCGCAATCGGAGATCGGTTTCGTACAGGACCCCGGCTGACGTCGCACTGGCGAGCCAGGTGTTGATGCGCTGGCCCAGCCGCGCGTAGATTTCCGGTGCGGTCTGATCCTCGTCATCGTAGAGAAAAATAATGTCGACATCGGAGGCGTAGCCCAGTTCCTTGCCGCCGAGTTTGCCGTAGCCGACGATCGCAAACTGCGGTTGCTCGCGGTGACGCACCCGCAATGCATTCCAGGCGAGCCGCAGTACTTCTTCCAATACCGTACAGGCGAGGTCGCTGAGGTGATCGGACAACGTCTCGAGCGACAGCGTGCCGGCAAGGTCGAGCGCGAGCAGGCGCAGTGTCTGCGTCTGCTTGAAGTGGCGCAGGATGTCCATCTGCCGCTCGGTGTTGCCTTCGTGCTCGTCGAGACTCGCGCGCAGCGTCTGGCGCAACTGCGGCCAGTCCGGCAAATCGCTGCTGCCTTGCGGATTGATCAGTTCGTCGAGCAGTACCGGATGCTGGGCCAGATAGTCGGCGGCCCACGGACTTGCCGAAGCCAGGCGCGCCAGGCGGGCGGTCGCATTCGGATACTCGAGCAGCAGGGCCAGATAGGCTTCGCGCCGGCCGATGCTGTCCACGACGTTGAGCATGCGCTCGAAAGTCGTATCCGGATTCGGAGCCGCGCGCGCGGTTTCCAGCAGTTGCGGAATCAGCCGATCGAGCAACGCCTGGCTGGATGCCGCCATGCGCCGATAGCGTGCACTGCCCCTGATTTCCATGAACCTCGCGTAAATGCGCTCGGCATCGCTGAAGCGCATGCCCGCGAGCCGCGCGAGCGCGTCTTCGCGGGACAACGCCTGCAGCCAGAGGTCGGACTGATCCTGGGTCCCGCTGTTTTCCCGCGCGCTGGCAAAAATCGCCTCGAAGTGCCGCGATACGACGGCGCGGTGCGCGTCCAGTTCCTGTCGCAGGCCGGCATAATCAGCGCAACCCATCATCTCGGCGACCCGCGCGCGTTCGTCGTCAGCGTGCGGCAACATCTGCGTCTGCTGGTCGTCCAGATATTGCAATCGGTGTTCGAGATTGCGCAGATACACGTAGGCGGTGCGCAGTTCATCGACGCCGGCCGCCGGCAGAATGTGCCTTTCCCCGAGGAGCGCCAGCGCCTTCAGCGTCGGGCGCAGCCGAAACACCGGTTCGCGGCCGCCGCGGATGATCTGGAACACCTGCACCAGGAATTCGACTTCACGGATGCCGCCCGGGCCGAGCTTGATGTTGTCCGCAATTTCGCGCTTTTGCACCTCCTGGCGGATTTGCGCATGCAGGTTGCGCAAGCTGGCGATGGCGCTGTAGTCGAGATGGCGCCGGTAGACGAAAGGCGTAACGACGGCATCGAGCTCCGCGCCGGCCTCCCCGGTAACCAGCCGGGCCTTTACCCAGGCGTAACGCTCCCATTCCCGACCCTGGGTGGTGAAGTACTCCTCCAGCATGTCGAAACTCACCGCGAGCGGACCACTGTCGCCGTAAGGCCGCAGCCGCGTATCCACCCGGAACACGAATCCGTCCGCCGTGGCCTCGGCGATGGCGCTGATGATCCTGCGCGCGAGCCGGATGAAGAACTCATGGTTGGAAATGCGCCGCGGCCCGTCGGTTTCGCCGTCCTCGGGGTAGGCGAACACGATATCGATGTCGGAAGACACGTTGAGTTCACCGCCGCCGAGCTTGCCCATCGCGATGATATGCAACTGCTGCCTGGCGCCGGAAACTGCGCCCAATGGATTGCCAAACTCCCGCGCCAGCCATTGCGCGTGGCCGGCGGTGGCCGCCGCCACGGTTTCCTCCGCCAGCGCGGTGACGGTGTCGACCACCTCCGCCAGGTTCGCCCAACCATCGAGGTCGCGCGTGATCAGTCCGAGCATGACCAACTTGCGCAACCGGCGCAACGCGGTCTTCAGCGTCTGGTCGTCGTGGTCCCGGCCCTCGATCTGCGCGCGCATCCAGCCGCGATCGAGCGGCGCATCCAGCGCAATGCCGGTCGCCAGCCCCGGTTCCGCTGACAGCAGGTCGCGCACGTAGCGGGACAGTCGCGCGGCGCGGGCGACAGCCGCTGGAATGTCTTTCGGTAGGGAAGCAGAAAAGGCCATGCGTCGTTGGTTTAGAATGGCGGTGCTTCGCTCCGCTTCCGCCTATCTTAACCGAACAGCGTTTATTTCCGCCGCCCCGAAAGCGCGCCGCCAACCCAGTGTTTCTCAAATACAGCCTCGCCTTCCTCAAGCACGGTTCGCTGTGGACTTATCGCGCCGCGACCTATGCGGTCCTGATCGCCGGATTGGGTTTCGTCGCGCTGGTAATTGGATTGC
>JANOGH010000096.1:0-3475 GCA_031414075.1 Betaproteobacteria bacterium
CGCCGACCTGCGCGTCGGCTACCCGGAGATGAAACTCGGCCAGCCGGAGATCAAGGCCGGGCTGGCCAGCATCGTCGGCTCGTATCTGATGACCATGCATCTCGGGCTGTCAAAGAACATCGAACTCTCGCTCACGGGGGAATTGATACCAGGGGTCATTGCCCACGATATCGGGATTCTTAATTATCTCGTTCCCCGCGAGGAAGTCATGAGCAAGTCCCTGGCGCTCGCCACCGAAATGGCAAAACTCGCGCCGACCGCGCTTCGGCTCACCAAGCAGCGCTTTCGCGCGCTGACCCAATCCGGCTTCGACGCCGCGCTGGAAGCAGCCAAGGTCGCGCAGAAGGAAGCCTACGCCAGCGGCGAGCCGCAGGCGGCGATGCGGAGATTCCTCGAAGCCCGGAAATCAAGAAAAAACTAAATGCGTTCGACGCAAATACCCTACGTGCCCAGCACGTCGGAGTTATGGTCGAAGACCGGTATCCCTCGGGACCCTTTTAGGGCGCAAAGGTACGCGAAGGAACGCAAAGGAATACCTGGAGAAGGGGGTGTTCGGATTCATTCAACGGTACACGTTCTACCCGGCTAATTTTCTGATGACCCTGTGGTCTTATTTCCTCCGTTCTCCTTTGCGACCCTTCGCGTCCTTTGCGTTCCACGTCCTTCTCGCCTTTGGTCTGCTCACAGGCATCGCGCAGGCGGAAGGCTATCCAAACAAGCCGATCCGCATCATCGTCCCCTACCCGCCTGGCGGCTTCAACGACACCCTCGCGCGCACGCTTGGACAAAAGCTGACCGTGAAATGGGGGCGGCCGGTCATCGTGGACAACCGCCCGGGAGGTGGCAGCACGATCGGCACCAACCTCGCGGCCAAATCAGCGCCGGACGGCTACACGCTGCTGATCGTCTCCTTCGCCTTCGCCGTCAATCCCGCGCTGTACGCGACCCTGCCCTACGATACGGGCAAGGATTTCGTGCCGATCGTGCATGCGGCCAACACACCAAACCTGCTCGTCGTGAATCCCGGGTTGCCGGTGAAATCGGTGAAGGAACTGATCGCGCTTGCAAAGTCGAAACCAGGAAAGCTGAATTACGCGTCAGGGGGTAACGGCTCTTCGCCCCATCTGTCGATGGAATTGTTCAAGAGTCTGGCCGGCGTGGACGTCGTTCACATTCCCTACAAAGGCAGCGCGCCAGCAGTGACTGATCTGATCGGCGGTCAGGTCGACCTGATGTTCGACAACGTCCCGAACGTCATCCAGCAGGTAAAGGCCGGCAAGTTGCGCGGGCTTGCAGTATCGAGCAAAGAACGTTCGCCCTTCGTCAAGGATCTGCCGACCGTCGCGGAATCCGGTGTGCCGGGGTTCGATGTATCGGTCTGGTTCGGCGTCGTCGCCCCCGCGGGCACACCCCAGTCGGTAATCGCCAAGCTGAACGCCGAAATCAACCAGATCCTCAAGCGGCCCGAAGTCGTCGAGTTATTCCAGACGCAAGGCGTCAAACCGATCGGTGGCACGCCGGAAGCGTTCTCTGTCTTCCTGCGCGCCCAGATGACGAAGTGGGCGAAAGTGGTCAAGGAGTCGGGAGCGAAAGCGGAGTAATCCGGACAAACAAAACCGGTCGATCAATTCAAACCCGCGTGCGCCCGCAAGGGCTACACTTCCGGACCGATTGCTCACAAGGATTCCCCATGACAACGCCCCCGCTTCCCGCCTTCTACATCTCCCATGGAGGCGGGCCGTGGCCGTGGATGAAAGGCCCGCGGTACGATGCCCACCGCAAACTGGAGGCAGCACTGCAACAACTCCCGCGACTTGTGGGCGCAACGCCGAAAGCCGTGTTGATGATATCGGCGCATTGGGAAGAGGCAGACTTCACCGTCATGAGCAACCCCAGTCCTCCAATGATTTACGACTACACCGGCTTCCCGGAGAACACGTATCAGATCCGGTATGCCGCGCCCGGCACGCCGAAACTCGCGGAACAGGTTCATGGCCTGCTGCAAAGCGCGGGCATCGCCGCCCGGCTCGACCCGGCGCGAGGCTTCGACCACGGCGCATTCGTACCGATGGCCGTGATGTACCCCGATGCGGGCATGCCAGTCATGCAACTCTCCCTCAAGCGCGGACTCGACCCGCAAGACCATCTGGCCGCCGGGCGCGCCCTGGCATCACTTCGCAACGAAGGCGTACTCGTCATCGGGAGTGGGTCGAGTTACCACAACCTGAGGATGCTTGGCCCGGAATCGAAAGAGCCCTCTGCCGCGTTCGACAATTGGCTACAGCGCACGCTCGAAGGGACGAATTTCGAGGAACGCAACCTCGCGCTGGCTTCCTGGGAAGCGGCACCGTCAGCGCGCATCGCGCATCCTCGAGAAGAACATCTGCTGCCATTGATGGTAGCCGTCGGTGCGGCCGAACGGGACGTCGCCACACGCTTCTATCACGAGAACACCTTTTTCGGCAGCGGCAGCGTATCGAGTTTCATGTTTAGCAAGAGCGGATGAGTTTCCTCTCAAATGGTGGGACCAGATCCAATTGATACCCTGCCGTAGAACTGAAAATCGACACTGACTCTGTTTATTCCTCTGACTCTGTTTATTTCTTGTCGGTGTCGCATGCGCCGCCGGGCACCGCTAAACGCACATGTAGGCCTCGATGTCAGCAGTTTCTCCACTCTGGACTTTCACCGATTGCGTGCCATCCGAAAGGCAACAGCGGTTGCTCTCAGTCAGGAGCTTCGACGAGGTGATCCAAGTGCTCCAGGCGGGAACAATTGCATCTTTCGCCATCGAGGGCCGGGATAACGTAGGTCGTGTCTTCTTCCTTCTGTCCGTGACAGAGCAGGCGTACCACGCATTCTTCAACTCGCCGAATGGCTATCGAGCGCAATACTGTCTGGGAGACGGTTACGGATCGGAGCAGAACAAAAGACTAATGCGCTCACTTTCCCAAGTTTGCCTCGCCTATAGCGAGAAGTGGCCCCAGCAAACGTTTCCGTACAGGCGGGTCGTCGCGTCACTCAATGGAGTTGGAGCCAAAGTGTGGATTACCGAAAGCGATATTCCTAACGTCGACGAAGTGCATATCAACTACGAGCCCTGGGTGCAAAAAGCTCGCTGCGCGAGCACCGGCACAACCGCGGACCGAGCAGCGCGAGCCAGCGCGGGAGTTGGAGTGCTTGCCCCTGTCGGCACGCTACTCGAGATCAAGGGAGGCTGGGTATCGCAGGACTGCAACGAATGGCTCGATCCAAAGAAGGTGCACAGATCCGAGGAAATTAGAGACTATGGCTTTACGTGAGTCGAAGCGTAGCCCTTTCCCTCAGAACCGAACCGTCTGCAAGCGACGGTCGCTGAGCTTCAATGTCGGCCCTGCATAGTTGCATATTCGTTCTTCACCCTCCTTCCCCCGTTTTCCTTTGCGTCCTTTCTTCCTTTTCCTTTGCGCCCTTTGCGTCAACGCTCCTAACGCCG